>JBHLRC010000019.1:0-33478 GCA_048882965.1 Candidatus Thorarchaeota archaeon | reverse complement strand
GGAACATCCAGTCTGGTTCGTAGGGTTCACCTCCATGAGTCAATGTTACAATTGATACTGGTGATTCAACAGCTAGATCCCTTGTCATTTCATACTCCAATGCTAGTTCAGGCGGGGAAATTGGTAGATGGACAGCGGGTGCGAGGTTGCGACCAAAAATATCCGTAACCATTTCATTGACATGAAGTGGTCTACTATTTTCAGTTTCTCCACCCGTTGGGAGTACCTCGTTACTGATATGACCCCGAAAAGTCACTATCAACTTCCCGTTATCTCGATAAGACCCACTTGTCAGCTCGTTCACGATATATGGGAGAGGATATCTTCCATCCATTGGCCAAGGCTCATATTCAAGCCAATGTATCTCTTGCCAGTATCCGCCATATTCATCATCAACCCATGTCATGTTACTATAATAGTATGCAAGCATATTGGCGAAAGAATCAGTTTCGAAGTCGTAGACAAAAGCTGCTTGGCCCCAAGCCCATTTTGTCGAAGTACTTCCTCCATCGAAGTAGTTGTATTCCCGACCTGTGTCCAAGTAGGTATAACCTTCCTCATAATGGAAACCTTCTTTGTAGACAGTCCAGTTAACTGTCTTTCCAGCATTCCACCAGTAAGTATCTGTTACATTATCATATTCCCAGACGCCAGTAACTTCTTGGGTAGCAGTGTATGGTCCATAGAACCAATTCTGGGTAACAATCTGATTAGGTATATCCATCAGAATAGTCACATTCCCCAGCTCGGTTCCATTTGTAATTGTAGCTGTCATGTTGAAGTCAATTCCACGCGTTGCAGAGTGAAGTGTACTTCCATCATCAGATACTCGTGCCCAGTCATAATAACCACCCACTGCTTGGTTCACTAGGAAATCAAAAGAAACTCCAATAATCCGACCACTCTTGAATTCTTCAAAACGACTCTCAGCAAGGGAATTGAACTGAGCATCTTGGACACCACATGAAACTGTGTAGAATCCACCAATTATTGATGAATTGAAGTTGATTCGTACTCTTGCCCAGTACGCTTCAGCTCTGGCAGTGTACGTTGTTGCTCCAAAGTCAACTTCTGCAAAAGGATCAACCTCGGCTCCAAAGACGTCTGCAATTGTGAAGTTTTCATCCAGACCAGTTGGAGGACCCTCCGGCCATGTAGCGTTTGTAGTACTATACTGTAACCATCTATCTCCAGTAATATCGTAGTAAACCATCCAGAAGATAGGTGAGTTTCCTGACATGCGAAATTCGCCCTCAGAGTTGGCTAATGCCGACATGTTGAAGTATTGGCCCATTAGATAAACGCCAGAAGGAATTTGACCATATAGAGAACTGTAGGGAATTTCAACTATAAAGTCAACATATTCATCTATAGCGATTTCATCAGCCCAACCGATGAGACTTGAATCAGTCGTATTCCGAGTGTGCCAATTGATAGTTGGTCCAAACCTATAGTTATTGGATTCCCATGTGTGATTATTCTCTTCATTGAGAGTTCCTAGATCCCAATCAACTTGTGTATAATTCTCTGGATAATCTGCAAATATAGGTGAATCATACTCTGAATAAGAAAGAGGATTTGTAACGGACTCCTCAGAAGATAGATTCGCAACTGGAGGAGTCATAAATAGTGATAAGGAAAACAGAACAAGTGCAACGAGAGATACGGCTTTTGTGATGAGTTTCGTCGTGTACACCTCAAGATAGCTTACTTGGTTTGTGTCCGCGGCTTCATTCAAAAGGCAAGAAGCGTGCTTCGCCAAAGAGACCAAAAGAGGAGTATATCCGGACTACAATCCTTTCCAGTCTGTAAACGAGCAGCGGTGATTTTGTAATATTTCACGGTGTTAGAATATAAGATTACGTTGAATAAAGTGAATAAGAAAAAAAGAGGAATTGGGGAGTGGAATGACCACTCCCATGAGAATTATGCGCCCGACACCATCGCGAAGATGATTGGAGTCACAAATGCTTCTATCAAAGCAGCTATCACAAGGAAGAATAGAATCAAGAGATAGGTCCTCCATGTCCGCGGGTCGCTAAGTAGAGCTCTTGTCTTAGATGGAACAGACTCCCACTCCTCAGACTCAATGATAGGCCATAGATTCTTGGAAATCCTGATTGCAGCTCCAGCAGCAACCAAAAACGTTGGAATCTCCACAATAGCATGAGGGAGAATCCTTGCAAGGAATTGCATAGGAGTGTTGCCAAAGAATTGTATCTCAATAATTGCGATTCCGCCAAGAGTCAATGCAGTTGAAAGCACTTCTGCAATTGCTAATGACATCAGACTGAATTTGATGTAGGTTATGATAAAGTCTTCACCTGACCCTCGACCAATCAGCTTGTAACCAGCAGCCAGTATGAGTGGAAGGGCAATCAATGCAATTAGTGTAAACTGATCGTCATAGACGAAGTACTCAGTTGCGAAAATGAAAATGAATAATGGGAACCACCATGCTCCAATTCCTCTTCCGCCATAGCTTCGACCAAGTGCAATAATTCCAATAATAAGGAACATTCCACCAAAAACTACGAATGCCCGGAGCCCAAGTTGTGCAGCAAAGCCCCACCGAGGATCAAAGACATTATACAAACCTAAGTTGGCATCGCGAGCTGCCCAGATGTATGATACTGCAGCACCAACAAACAATGCTGCAACACTCCACATACCAATCCGATGCTCACCTTCTGTCTTCTGGACACCAGTATACCACAAAACCGCAGACCAGAATATAGGACCAATTACTAACATCAGAAGAGTTCGTACTGCGTTGTGTTCAGCAAATATGACAAACCATCCTATGGGATGAGATCTATCTAAGAAGTAACCCATAGGTGGAAGGACCCCTTCTAATCCATCAGGCGAACCAATCTTAGCCAATAGACCTTGAAGGAGATCATTCACTAACATGGGATTGGCAATGATCTCTGAAAGTCCCCAGACTCCAATAATGGCAATTGCTAAACCTCCAAAGAACATCACTGCAGACTCGTATAAGTCGCGCTTATGGATATGGAGGAGCGGCCCAGCGGTCTCACCAGTTATTTCTTGCCAGCTCTCTCTAAACTTGAAGAAGTAGAGTATGAAAAGAGTGCTGAACACGAAAATTGGCAGATTAATAATAAACTGATATGCTAGTCGAACCCATTGTTGCTCCACTTCTGGTAGTGAAAGAACGGGTCTCAATCTGTTGAAAATCTCCCCAGCATATATAGCAGGTGTCAGTTTGAAATTGACTATATAGTCTAAACCAGGAAACACGTAGTAGGTCACCATTGAGAGTGTCACGCCAGAGGATAGAGCAAATGTTTCGATTCCACCCCTGTATCGCTTCCACACATAGTACCCTATCACTCCAAGAACAATCATCATAGCAAAAGGTATTGCTAGCAGTATCAGTAACCAGACTGTTTCTCCTATCAATTGGAAGTTACTTATCGGATCGTTTAAGACACCCACAATGAATTCATCATCAACATCTCTGGGGAAGAAACGAAAGAGATCGTGTTCAATGGCGTAATTCGCAGTTGTAGCAAAAACTGCTCCAATGAATCCTCCAGCTACTACCAGTCCTGTACCAATTCCAGCCCCAATATTCTTCAGTGACCCTCCAATGTTCAGTCCAGAAAAGTTGGATCTTGTTTTTGTCAATGAGTCAAACGTCTTCTTGTAAAGGACAACAGCAAAATCCTCAATGAGTGGAAGAATCAGGATTGCAAAGATGATGGGAGGGACAGCATAAATTAGTCCGGAAGTGTAGTATGCAGATAAAACATTGAGGATATCAGCTACGGGTACGTTGGCAATAAATGCCTGATATGCCTGTATTCCGACTAGACCAAATGAAAGGACAAGGTTGAGTCGAAAGAACCATCCAAGTACACCTCGCATCATCTCTCCACCAATATCTCGATCACCTAGACGAAGTCCTGCTCCCTTGGCAATTCGGTTTGATGCAGGATAGCCAAATCTGTATATCCAAGTCAAGAAAATCAAGATGTTCCACAAGTAAACATCTGGTTGTCGACCTGCAATGAAGTTGGGGATACTTCCAACATAAATTGAGATTGATGGCACTAATGTAGCAAGACCAATGATGAGGTAGTCTCTCCATGCATCTCGCCATGCACGAGATTGGACCTCAGGATTCAAAGGTTGAGGCTCAAGACCTTCAAATCTGACATTTGCCAATCGATCTCCAAAGCCAGTGTAACCATCGCTTTCAGGCTCTTTCCGAGTAATACTCCGTATGAGATTCTTGAACCTCATCTTTAATGGGTCCTGAAGTGCTAGTTTCGCAGCAAGGACAACCATTCCAAACAACACAGCAAAGAAAGAAACCATTACCCAAATCATGTATTCTTGAAGAGATGTCACAAAGTGGAATAACATATCGGTAATGAGAAGCCATGATAGGGTTCGGCTATCAACAAAGGGATCAAATCCACCTCCTACATCAACCCCCAAGAGGTATATGTTCATCAAGAAGTAGGTAACGGTCTTCAGGTACATCAAAATGATGAAAGCCTCAATGAATCGGCTCTTGCGGTTGCCAAAGAAAAGAAGATACACCAAAGTGACAATAAGAGGGGGCACGAATTCAAACATTATAGTAAGAAGCGTGAGATCGAGTAGCACCATACTAAACTACAGCTCCGGGGGATATAGTGAGGTGACAGTTCAATTTGCTAAAGAAAAAGGTTCGTTGGATGTAAGAAAAAGACTAATTCAAATTCTGATTCGGTTTCACTTAGGAGGAAAAATTGTAGCGTCCTACCGGAAGGTTAAAGATGCTAACTTAGCTATCGTGAAGATGAAATCAATGGATAGTTGAAAATTCAACATGGAAGTTGAGGTGTACAAAAATGGAGATTAATCAAGAATTAGTCGACGCAATTAATGACCAATTAAATTTTGAATTATATAGCGCATTTATCTATCTTTCAATGGGAGCATGGTTTGAAAGTCAAAACCTCAAAGGTCTAGCTCATTGGATGGAGGTTCAATACCAAGAGGAGTTTGACCATGCTATGAGATTCTACAGACATCTTACTGAGCGAGGAGCTAGAGTTGTGATGAAGCAGATTGACGCACCAAAGACTGAATGGGGATCAGCCCATGAAGTCTTCGCGGATGCATACCATCACGAAACAATTGTAACTGAGAGAATTTACAAGATTGGAGACATGGCAGACAAATTAGGTGATAGATCAGCTCAATCAATGCTACACTGGTTCTACAATGAACAAACAGAGGAAGAAGCCAATACAATGGAACTTCGTGACAAACTTAAGCTGGTTGGAGACTCTATCCCCGGTTTATTGCAGGTTGATGCTGAAGCAGGTGCTCGTCCAGCAGCTCCGCCAGTTCCCACATCTTCTTTCGCCCCATAATAGTTTACAAATTCACGCTTCCTTAAACGCACCGGAGGTGGACCACACCTCCGGCAATGCCATTTTTTCCAAAAGAACCACAAATTCGCACAAGTCGCAGACTACTTATGTGAGAAACACACCCGATTTTTTCCAGTGAGAGGATAATATGCTACCGGATGACATTGTCAAAGCTGTAACAAACAACATTTCTGGGATAAGCGCAAAAGACTACGCTACTGCAATCTCAATGTTCCATAGAATTCAGGCAAGTCCTGGAATTTCTAAGGCCATTGACTATCTTAAGACAACTATTGCATCAATATCTGATGCCAAGGTGAAAGTGTTCGAATACCCTGCTGATGGAAAGAGAACTATTGGTACTTGGCAAAATCCGTATGGCTGGGAAGCAAAATATGGAAAGCTTGAATTGTTAGAGCCTGAAAAGAGGACACTTGCGGATTTTGGCGCAGAGCCAATCTCATTGGTCGCACATTCGACCTCAGCTGATTTAGAAACAGAAGTTGTCAATGTCGGTAAGGGTCTCAGTCCATCAGATTATGAAGAAAAGGATGTGAAAGGAAAACTTGTTCTCACTGAGAGCTTGGCCCGTCTCGCACATCAAGTAGCTGTACTCAAATATGGTGCAGCTGGAGTTCTTACATTTGTACCTCCCCAAGGTATTGATGAGCTAGCAGAATTAAGACGATATGACGCAATTTGGCCAGATATTGGTGATAAGGACAAAGCAACCTTTGGATTTGCACTGAGGCAAGGTGATGGAGTCAAAATTAAGAATTGGCTTGAAGAGAATAAGGTTGTTACAGTTAGAGCCAAGGTTGATGCTACACTTGGAGTAGGCAAAACTCAGGTAATCTCAGCTCTAATACCTGGACAAGACAAGTCTAAAGAGATATGGTTGGCCGCACACGTTTGTCACCCTCATCCAGGGGCAAATGATAATGCTTCAGGGAGTGGAGCGCTTTTGGAAATTCTCCGGTCACTCTCACGGTTAATCAGAGAGGAGAAGATTCCAGCACCTGAGTACTCTATCAGGTTTCTATGGATGCCAGAATGGTCTGGGACTATTCAGTTCATTGATAGCGAGAAAGACATTCTCAACCGATGTGTAGCTATGATCAATCTAGACATGGTTGGCGCAGACCCTACGAAGTCTGGTTCGGTTCTTCATCTATATAGAACACCCTTCTCATTACCGACTACTCTGAACAATGTTGTCCGTTTTTGGCAGAAAACTGAAGCAAATAGAAAGGATGAACGGCGTGAAGGTGGAATGGTTGCTCCATTACCATATCAATATAGTCGGTACTCTCCCGGTAGCGACCACTTCATGTTAACGGACAGCACAGTCGGTATCCCAGCAGTGATGCTCAACCAGTACCCAGACAGGTTCTATCATACTTCAACTGATACTGCAGACAAGTTGGATCCCAGACAGATGGCTTATGCTTCCCGAATAGGTGCACTCTCAGCTCTGTCCTATGTGCTTCCAAATCATGTCTATGAAGAAACTATTCTTACAGAATGTAGAAACGAGTTTATTGAA
The DNA here is from genome assembly GCA_048882965.1 of Candidatus Thorarchaeota archaeon. GTDB lineage: Archaea > Asgardarchaeota > Thorarchaeia > Thorarchaeales > Thorarchaeaceae > SMTZ1-45. The sequence goes on along the minus strand of JBHLRC010000019.1, from coordinate 26,536 downwards.
CTCATGCAGGAAGTCAGCCTCCGTGGTGTGACTGAACTTTCCCGATGTCTGGGAGATCCTGAAAAACTCTATCCAAGAGTTCTGCGATGGCTAGGCCATGCTCATGACCTAGGACAGGAAACCCTTGACAAAGCAGCAGATGAATGGTCATTGATTTCAGAACAGGAGTCATTACGTGAGTCTCTAAAGACTAGTCTTCAGATGGTGTATACCACAGAGATGGTAGTAGCTAGAAAAGCGTATGAAGGAGCTTGTGCTGAAGTTGGGTTGGAGGCAATGCAAGAAGACCAAATCTCACTTGACACAATCAGTTTCGGAATTGAAGTGAAGAGAATTCACGATTATGCAATGGCGCCTGGGTATCTCATGAAAAACCTCGGGGACAAAGCTGCAGAATATCGAAAGATGAGTGAAAAGAACGAGAAGATACTCTCCTCGATTGATGAGATGCTCAATATGGCAAAGGACTGGACTTCACTTGACCTCATCTGGGATATGATCTGTTTCCAGTTCAGAGAGATTGATTCCAAAAAGATGACCAAAATCGTCAAAGATCTCACTGAAGCAGGAATCATCGAATCTAGGAGTGTGTAATCTCTGGGGTTAAATGACTGGCAATACAATAAAGTAGTATTCGCTGGAACATTTGACCACTTACACGAAGGCCATAAGCACATCATTCGTCAAGCATTCCGCCTGAGCAAAACTGTAGCATTTGGATTGACAACAGATAAGATGCTTTCTTACAAAAGCGACAGAAAACTTATCCAACCATTTCAGGAGAGATATGATGAGCTTGAGAGATTCATCAAGTCAGAATTTGATATTGAAAGGGCAAATATATTCCCAATTGAAACCACTGAGGGAGGGGCTGATAAGATGGAGGACCTAGATGCTCTCATCGTATCTGATGAGATCGGAGTTGTTCAAAATGCCTTCGACATCAACCAACTAAGGTTCGATAATGGGCTAAAGAGATTTCATATAATTGTCATACCCAGAGTAAGAACCAAAGATGGGAGACCACTGTCATCATCCAGAATTCGACGTGGTGAAGTATTTCACGATGATGAATTGATCTATTAGGGAAAAGGAAGATTCTCAGTGAATTCTTTCTTGAAGATTGGATTGTTAGTTAGTTCAATGTAATTTGCCTTCGATACTAGTTCCCGAGCTTTTTCTCGGTAACGATGTTGGTGTAAAAGGTCAGCACCCAAACTTGCTCCACACTTGACTTGAGTCACCTCCGCATTTTTCATCTCCGGGAAGAGACCAATTCGAACAGCATCAGTCAAAGCAAGACCTGTTCCAAAGACTCCAGTTAGAAAAAGTGTAGAAACATCATCAGGATCAAGTAAAGCGTTTTGTAAGACTTGATTCAATGCAGACCGAATAGAAGCCTTTGATTGTTGAAGCATACGAATATCTGGTTGTGTAAGAATGATATTCGAATCAGTTGCTGATTCTATAGCTGGGACTAGAATATAATGAGTTATTGCGTCATCAGTAACAAGCCAAGGACTTTTCTGGCTCCGGTCGAAGGAACCCCTTGGCAGTAAGACTCCAGTCTCAAGCATACTCGCAATGGCGGATACTACTCCTGTACCGCATATCCCCGTAGCTTTTCGATTTCCAATTGTTATGTAGTGAGGGTGGAGGTCAAAAGGATCTATTCGCACTCTACTAATTGCACCTTCATCTCCGGTTGTTCCGCATTCAATAGACATCGCTTCAAAAGCAGGTCCTGAAGCAGCTGAAGCAATCCATATATTTCCGTCATTGATTGCAGCGATTTCTGTATTGGTCCCTACATCGATAGAAACCAATCCCGATTCAGTTTCTAAGAACCCACTGAATAACATCATTGCAACAGCATCCGCTCCGATGAACGACTCAACCAGCGGAGGTGAATAACAGAGGGGATCATTCTTGAGTGTCAATCCAACTTTTGATGATGTTGTCGCTATGGAATCCTTATACTCTGCTCTATATGGTGGTTTCAAGAGAGAATTCGTTGATAATCCAAAGAACGAGTGATGCATGACAGTATTTCCAACAACAACTAAAGAGTCAATAGCATCTTTGTCATCCATTGAATCTCGCAGAAGTTTTGTGATTCCGTCACTTATGCTCTTACGAACAATTGTGGTCAGAAGTTTCGCGTTATCAGGAGACCTAGCAAAGCCAATTCGAGAAATTATCTCGTCACCGTAATCACCTTGCGGATTTCGAAAGGTGATTTCCTTAATCAGTGCACCAGAGTCCAGATTCATAAGATGGAGAGTGATGTTTGTTGTGCCAATATCGACTGATACGCCACACCTTCTTGATCTTGTCATCGGACAATCATCACTGGACAGTGAGCTTGACGGGCTACCTTATCACTAATTGAACCTACAAATAAGCGTCGAATTCCACTTAGACCTCTAGAACCGATGATGATTATATCAGTACCTCTTTCACTTGCAATGTCTATGATCTTGGCAGCAGGGTCTCCATGAGAAATCATGTCAATAACCGGACAGTTAGAATCACTGGCAATGGTCTTTGCACGAGCGAGAATATCTTCTCCTACCTTCTGCAGGGCTAGGAATGGTTGGTCAGAAACAGTATCATGGTAGGGCGTTGCGGATACAAGCATGGGTACAACATGAAGAAGAACCACCTCAGCTCCAAGTGGCGGACCCATTGCTGCAGCATAACGAACTGCTTTTAGTGAATACTCTGAGCCATCAACTGCTACAAGTATACTCTTGATTTTAACACTGTGATCGGTGTCGCTCATCAGGCACCCTCTCTCAGACCTCAGATATGCTACGAACCTTATCTCTCTTTCCCATGAATTTCAAAAATCAGTCATCTCCTCAGAGATGCTTGGTCCAGAGAAACCTATCTTTCAAGAGTCGAGTCGCTTCTTCACCGACCTCATCAGTACGTTCAGCAAAATGCTGCAGAATCTTTTCGAGCTCCTCTTCTGATAATCCGGCAGACTCCGAATATCGAATGATGAGAGGTAGTAACTCTTCAACAGGGTTCTTCGATTTTCGTAATGCGGTTTCGCTGAGGCCAATGTAAACAAGATGTCTTTGATAAGTAGCAGATTTTCTCCTCCTCCATCGTAGGGGAGGTTCTGTGCAGAGGACAAGTACTATGAAGAAGAGTAGGTAGCCAGCAATATACCAGTTATCTAGGATGAAGATGAACACAAGAACTAAAACTAAAATTAGCAACGATATCGAAGCTTGAATGTACCACCAATTTCGGATCAGTCTGTCAGACTGTTTATCTTCATTCTCTTTCATTCTCCTTCAGTAACCTCCGCACTTCCACACCAACGCTGTCAGCTCTATCAGCAAAGTGGCTAATGATTAACGAAAGGTCATCTTCACTGAATCGATTGATTGAAACGAAATACTTGATGAGATCATTGAATGTCTCTACCGGAGATTCAGAAGCCGCAAGAATGTCACCGATGATTTCGATATACAAACTAAGCCTGAGTCGATCCTGGTCTAGTCTCTCTTTCGCTATTCCTCTAGGAGGGGTTGAAAAAAGGACAATGTAGACAATCAGAATCGAGAAACTCGCAAGCGCAAATGGCTCTTCCAATATGAACCAGAATATCAAAACTATGATGCTGAGTCCTGAAACGATTATTGTCAATTGGATGTGTTTCCAGTGGATTTCAATCCAACTTGGTTCGTATTTTTCACTCATCTCATTACCACGACTACCTCAATAAGTGCTGGTAACGAATCAAAAATCCTTTGATTTCGTTTCTCGACATTACTTGGGAATGTATTCTAAACATCAATTCTTACTCGGTTGCTGTGAGTGAAAGAGCCAAATTCAAATTTCGTGAACATACCTCATCTGGCTGGAATGAGGATTGAAAGTTGGATCTCAGCATAATCAAATCTGAAGAGGATGTAAAACGAGCGACATTACAAATTCCAGGATATTCTGAGTTTGATAGCATGGTCTATGCGGCAACCTATAATATCCCTAAAGGCAAGGTGAGTACTTATGGAAGGATTGCCAAGATGATTGGCAAGCCCAAAGCTTACAGGGCTGTGGCAAACTCACTCCACAAGAATCCACTCTTTCCAGTTGTTGCATGTCATCGAGTTGTGAAAGAGGATGGAAGCTTTGGAGGCGAGAAGAAGAGAGCAGAAGGCAGATGTAAGCACTGTGAGGAAGAGGGAGTCCCCATTGAAAATGGTAAAGTGAAGATGAGTGAAGAGATTATCTTCTGACCTATTTCAATGAATCAAACTGTATTGATCCTCTAACAAGATGTCTTAGTGTTTCAATTAGGTTGTTTCTGTGAACTCTGACCTGCTCCATGGAGTCACGGTCCCTCACAGTGATTGTTCCATCCTCAAGAGTTGTGTAATCAATAGTGACACAGAAAGGAGTGCCAACCTCATCCTGTCGTCGATATCTCTTTCCGATTGAGCCTCCTTGGTCAAATTGCGAAACAAAACCAGCATCAATAATATCATTGAAGATCTCCTCAGCTGGTCCAAGGAGTTCGGATTTACCCATTAGCGGAAAGACAGCAACTTGGACTGGGGCCACCTCTGGAGGAAACTGGAGCCAGTCTGTGTCACGTTCCTTGCTCTCAGGGCGAAATGAATTGTCTATCAAACAGAAGAGCGGTCTCTCAATACCAAAAGCAATCTCTAAAACTTGAGGGACTACTGGTTTCTTGTCAACCTTAACATGTAGTTTCTGCTTTGAGAACTCCTGATGTCGCGTGAGGTCATAGTTACCTCTATCATGTACTCCGCAGCACTCGACCCAATCAAAGCTGTCAGTATGAATTTCAATGTCCCATGCATCAGCTGCATAATGTGCTCTCTCAGTCGGGAGGTGCTGGCGAAGTCTCATCTTTTCCTCATCGAAGCCCATCTTTCGGAAGATGTCATATCCGATGTAAACGCACCAGGCATATGCGGGTTTCTGGAGGTAACCTTTCTTGATTGCTTCCGACATTTTAGTCATGACTGGTGTATAGTTATCCTTCTCCTGAGCTTGATAAGTCACCAACGGAAGTTTGTAATCCTTGATAGCCTCAAACTGAGGCCACTCCATCTCGTCTTTCTCGATGAGGAAAATCTGTCCCTCAGTCTGAGTGAACTCTCTGAGTCGAAGCATTCCTTGGCGCGGGGATATTTCATTTCTATATGCTTTCCCAATCTGGAAAACCAATGCTGGAAGTTTGTCACGGAAAAATGTGAGTAGTCTTTTGAACAACAGATAGGTGGTTGTAGCAGTCTCTGGTCTCAAGTATGCATCTTGGTCAAGGCCTAGACGAGTGCGCATCATGAGATTGTACGTTTCAACGGGACCAAGAGCGCTTTTGCATGATGGACAGACAAGACCAATCTTTGCAATGGTGGCTGTAAGTTCCTCGACTGTCTGACCAGCAATATTGGTTTCAGGAGACTTCTCTTGGATTAGATTGTCAGCACGATAGATCTGACCGCATTTAGTGCACTGAGTGACAGGATCCATGAATCCGTCAAGATGTCCAGACGCTTTCCAGACCTGTGCTGGACTCACGGTTGGACATTCGACCTCCCAAAAACCTGCTCGAACAAATGCAGAACGAATCTGGTTCTCGAGTCTATTCTTTAACAACTTACCAAGAGGACCAAGGTCGTAGAATCCAGAGCTGCCTCCGTATATTTCAGGTGATGGGCCCCAAAAGAACCCACGCTTCTTTGCTAGGCTTGTGATCGTATCACTGAAATCTCGCTCTGAACTCATTAGTCATAACCAATCAGCATGCTTGAATGTATCTGACTTAAACGTTCTGTCCGGTCTCTTTGAATTACTTTCTTTTCGAAATAACATACATGATAACAAGTGCAATTGCCACTACAGCAATACCAATCGTAAGTATTAACATAGTATCAGGCGGCAGACCTGGTCCAGTAGTCGGTGTCGTGGGAGATGTTGTGGGTGTTGTAGGTGTTGTTGGCGCTAATTCCTGATCTACTAAGAGGGAGAATGAATCTCTAATTGTCCCATTACGAAGAACTACTTCTACATTTAGATACCCAGATTCATACTTAGCCACACAATAATGATAATCGCTGAAAGCAACATCTCCCTCTTGCCAGACTGTGTTTTCAGTCTGATACAGAGTGAGCGGCGCACCGCCGCCTCCAGTCACAACGTAATATATTCCGTCACGAATGGTCCGATAGTATAGATGGTCATGACCATTGAAGACCAGATCAACGTCATATGATACGAACAAGGAATGAAACTCTTCTCGTATACTCGCCGCTTCTGCCCAACGATCCGGGCGATTATAACGGATGGAATAGGGTGGGCGATGGAAAACTACAACTACAAAATCATCAGGTGCAGTGGATTCAAGATCCGCTTCCAACCAAGCCATCTGAGCAGCTGAACAATCATACTCACCACCATCCCAATTCCACTCCGTATTTAAGAAGATGAAGTGAGTACCATTAGCATCAAATGAGTAGTGCAGCTCAGTTCCACCACAATCTGAGGCAACATCAGAATAGTCAACGTATGCAGTGTAGTTTGTGAAAGTGGGATCATTGACCCAATCATCAGTGTACATTTCATGATTCCCTACTGCAGTGAAGAAGGGGACCTCATAATCCAAGATTAACTGAATTGAATCATTGAAATCAGCATATTGATACCATTCACCACCATGATAGACCAAGTCACCAGTGTGTATGATGAGTTCAGGATCTTGCTGAAGATAGAAACCAACAAGCTCCTCGTGAATTGGAGAAACATTACCTGGGCTATCAGCTCTTGTATCTCCATACGCAATGAAACAGAAGGTGTCATCTTGCCAGGGAGTGTCAGAGAGAATTGTTGAATGGCTATCAGAAATTGTTGGACAACTGAGGAAAGGTACGTTAAACATTAGAAGTGCAATATAGATTCCAAAAATAATTCTGGTAGAGTATCGCCTCATTTGGATCACACCCCAATACGATAGATATTCCTTTATCATAAGTTGAAGATAAAACTGTTTATTCCTTTCTTGGTGCCCTCGAGAGGCATGCCATCACTCTTTTATAGAAACAGAGAGGGTTGTTTTAAAGTAGCGAGGCTTGATAATGGTCGATGATTCTAGGATTTCAGGTTTCTACAAGCTTTCAAGAGCGGACAGAGTAAAGAAACTCAAGGAAATTACAGGTCTAGGTGATGAGGATCTTGGACCTCTAATAGACCCCGGTAAGGTCGACCTGAGTATACTTGACCACATGATTGAGAATGTTGTTGGTTCCATGACTCTGCCCCTTGGGATTGCCACAAACTTTCTGATTAATGGTAAAGACTATCTTATTCCCATGGCGCTTGAAGAACCATCAGTGGTTGCTGCAGCCAGCAACGCAGCTAGAATGGCGAGGGAACATGGAGGTTTCACAGCAACAGATACGGGACCAAACATGATTGCTCAAATACAAGTTGTTGATGTCCCTGAACCTGAATCTGCAAAGAAGATAATTATTGAAGCCAAAGATGAACTGATTGCATTTGCAAATGAACAAGATCCAATCCTCGTTCGTTTTGGAGGAGGGGCTAAGGATATCCGGGTCAGAATCTTCGATTCAAAAGTTGGTATAATGCTTGTTACTGAACTCATCGTTGATACTCGTGATGCGATGGGAGCTAATGCTGTTAACACCATGGCTGAAGCTCTTGCCCCTCGAATCGAAAAGCTCACTGGAGGGCGAGTCATTCTTAGAATTCTATCTAACCTAGCTGAGTTCAGACTGGTTCGAGCTAATGCAACCTTTGACCGGGACATGCTCGGAGGAGAAGAGGTCGTTAACGACATTATTGCGGCATGGGCATTTGCAGAAGCTGATCCCTATAGATGTGCTACTCACAACAAAGGAATCATGAATGGAATTGATGCGGTAGTCATAGCAACGGGTAACGACTTCAGAGCGATAGAATCTGGAGCACATAGTTATGCTGCGTTGAATGGATACAGTTCGCTGACTAAGTATGAGAAGTCACCAGAAGGTCATCTTGTGGGTAGCATCGAGATACCAATGGCTGTGGGTCTGGTTGGCGGTGCAACCAAAGTCCACCCTGTAGCCAGAGCTTGTGTGAAGATCTTGGGAGTTCAAACCGCAACAGAACTGGGACATGTTATCGCCAGTGTTGGTCTGGCACAGAATCTAGCTGCAATCAGGGCACTCGCATCTGAAGGGATTCAAAAGGGACATATGGCACTTCATGCACGAAATGTTGCAGCAACCGCAGGCGCACGAGGAGAACAAGTAGACATTATCGCTGAGAAGTTAGTAAAAGAGAAGAACATCAAGGTCGAACGAGCAAAGGAGCTACTTGACGAACTCACGAAATGAAAAAGGTGTCGGGAACGTTTAGTTCCCGACAGTTTGGTTCCAACATTGGGAAACAGGATACAGCCAGCAGGGCTAGTTTCAATCTTCTCTTACATCTCTCCCATCACGCGAAACCTATATAGCTCAATGACATATGTTAACGTAACCCGTATTTAAATTACGCGCATGCACAAAATCATTTGTAATTCTTAAGCTGTAAAAAGTAATTCTTCTTATAGAAGCGAAATTTTTGGAGAGAAGGTATCTCTGGCTTAATTGACGATAAATCGAGATTTCTACATCAGAGCTACATTTTTGTACAGCACAAACACCTAAGACACAACCTGTTTAGGCCTAGTTGACATTCGGTCTGGGTCAAATTTGTGTAGGTCGAGATATAATGGAAGATGAATGCGCTCAATGGGAACGTTTGGCTAATGAATTTCTCGAGGCAGAGAAGTACTATCAAGCAGCGAACCAGTTCAAAAATGCAGCAGAATGTTATCTCGACAGAGTATTAGAGATGACCCGGAAATCAGCTGAGTACTATCATATGTACGCAGAAGAACGAGTCGAGAAGGATGATCATAAAGCTGCTGCGACTGCATATCTTGAAGCAGCAACCCAATATCGGCAAGTGAGTGATTTTTCAACAGCACTAACCCTCTATGAGAATGCTGCCAAGGAAGCCTTGCTTGAGAGAAAGTTCGAAACCGCAGCTCAGGCATATCTTTGGGCAGCCTATTCATGCCACAAGACTGGAAACAGGGAGTACTTCCTAACCACTGCTGAGAACATGGGAAATCTGTATGACAAGGCAGCGGACAAAGCAATCGATGATGGTAATGCAGAAAGAGCTGTAATCAATCTGTCCCTTGCAGCTATGGGCTTTGCTACAATTGAGAAGATGAATAAGGCAAAAGAGCGAATTGAGAAGGCAAAGAAAATCATCACTAAGACAAGATGGGATTGGTTACAAACACTTCTTTCATTCAGTGAAGCTTTGACAGAGAATGAACTAGATGACGCAGATGACATGCTTCAAGAATTCAAGGAAGAAGAGGCAATTGAGCAGGTCATGAGTGCATGTTTGAGCATCAGATTAGAGATTGAGAAGAGGAAGAGACAGAAGAATAAGAAGTAAGACTAACCTACTCTTACCATTGATGTTTTAATAACTTCTTGACCTGATCTGCCATCCACAGCTTTGATGGTGACAAGCTCGTCACCCTGGCCAACAGCCCTAACAAAAGCTTGGAATCGCATATTCTCACCACTACCTAAGAAGTTAATCAACTTCTCTTCGTTTCCCAATGATAACTCAAGCCCATCTGATAGTTCAACTGACACGCTGATGTTTTCAGCGGGCCCATCACCTTCATTCAGGACAGTCACTTCCAGAACTGCTTCTTCTGCCAAATTGCAGGATACTCTTTCAGGTTTCACATCTAGAGCAATTTTAGATGGCGCTTTTGCAATCATGAATTCCAAAGTGTTAGAATGTTTGTTAACTAGTACCTTGTCACCTTCAAGAGTTACAGTCAAAGGTCCGATGCTTCCACTTCCACTTAGAACTGGTTTGAACTCAAGTAGCCACGATTCTTCCTTCGAAGGAGTCTGCGTATATTCAGGTTCTTTTGTCATAATGACACTATTGGACAGGGAAAGTCTATGATCAATAATCTGAACCTCAGTGGGACATTTGTACCTTAACTCTATCTCGAGTGGTTCTTTGACATTTACCTCTGTCTGAGGAGGTCCTGCCCAATCTAAGAAAATCTCCGTTTTGATAGCTAGCCTTGTCGAGTTCACAAGAAAATCAACTAACGGTTTCTCTGATTCCTTAGGCTTTGCGCTCTTAGCAACTTTTTCAAATTGGTTAGAAGGAATTTCAATTCCCTCGCAGAGGATTTTTACACTTAATTCGGCGATATTATAGAGAGAATCCCTCTTCGAGGGAGAGTCTTTTAGCCGCTTCTCAGCTTTGCGCATGAGATTTGTTGCTGTACCAAAGTTTCGTGCTGCAAGATAACCGATAATAGCAACTCCAAGAGACCGATTTGCTTCTCTAGGCTTTTTTTCGCGCTGGAGGTGATCGGATGACTCTGAATAGAGACCACCAGCTTCATCATATCGACCCTCTAAAAGAAGACATTCTGCTGCCGCAATCTTCATCTCAGAGCAGCGATAATGATCATTAACCTCTAATGCGCAATAAGCAGCTTCTCGGAAGTATTTAACCGCAAAATCTGTTTGGTCAACCTCGAGGAACTTACGTGCAGCTTTCTCATATTCGGTACTAGCGTATTCTGGATAACCATCCTCAATCTCAATAAGTGCCTTCTCGATGTATTTCTTGGCTTTCTTCACCGGGTCAGACTTGAGAAACTTAAACATGAATCAGTACCTCGATTTGCTAATTCTGACTATCTGTTGTTCACTCAGCACTGGCTATATCGGTTTCGGATAAAAGAAGAGAAGAAAGAGTTTTGAAATCAAGCATACCATCATTTCATTCAAGGTGAAATCTTTTGTCAGATATCCCGATCTATTGGACAGATCCCTACAGAAATGAGTTTGATGTTTCTATAAAATCCATGCAGAGAGTAAATGACTACTATCACATCACGATAGAGGAGGATGTTATTCGACCTGCAGGAGGCGGACAAGCTGGAGAGAGAGGAGTCCTTATTGTAGGCAATCGAAGTGTGGATATTATCGATACTATTAGTGATTCAGGAGATGTTGTACTGGTTTCTGCAGAAGGGGGATTTAAAGAAACATCGGGAAAGCTGAGAATAGACATGGATTGGAGATTCTCTATGATGAGGAATCATACTTCGGAACATCTCTTTGTCTCGATGGTGCAAAAACGTCATGATGAGGTATCAATAGGTGATCTTTGGATTGATGGAAAACAGGGTACAGTTGAGATTTTGAATGTAGAATTAGGACTCGATGAAATCTTCGAAATTGAGGATGAAGCTAATCGAGTGATAGAGAAAGATATTCCAGTTAAGACAAGTTTCATCAAATCGAATGAAATGGACTCCAATATAAGAAGTAGAGAAGGACTTACGGAAAAACACGAAAAGCTCAGAGTAGTAAATATTGGCCATAGAGACAGTACAGCTTGCTCAGGAATTCATGTCACAAGGACAGGTGAGATAGGCTTCTTTAAAGTGCTAAATGTGAAATCTGGCAATGGAAAAACACGAATTGAGTTTGCAGCAGGATTGATTGCGTCAAGTGTTGTATCCAATATATACAATGAGGTACTCAAAAGAAAGCATTCCTATCCATATGAAATGGAACAGTTGGGTGCGGTCCTGGACAAAGCTAAGGAGGCCATCGATGATAGAAAATTAATGACTAACAAAATCACTCAACTTTTGACAACTGGACCATCATATGAACAAGCAGGTGGAACACTATTTTACCATGAGTACTTACCAGGATTTGATGCGAACACTCTCAGAATTCTTGCGAATCAGTTTACCGTTTCGAAACCATCAGTAATTCTACTATTTGCACCCGGACAAAAATCACAGGTCATCCTAAGAATCAATGATATGCCAAAAGAAAGCACAGATTACATTTCAAAAACCGTAGGGCAACTTGGTGGCAAGGGAGGAGGTAAAGGGGATGTATTCACCGGAGGCTTTCTGGATGTAGCAAACCCTCAGGAACTTTACGACGCGTTAATTGTTGCAGTCCGAAAAGAGATATCTTGATCAATTTTAAAATTCTTAGTAAAATCCTTAAGAAGTAATCATTCTGGGGGGTGCTATGCGAAGATGGATGAGCTGGGCGTTTCTAGCATTTTCCGTGGTCATCCATGTCATATTCATTTCATCTCTCTTGACAGGCTCAATCAACTCATTCTTCTATGACACAAAATTCATTGTAGGACAGGGTGCGGACTTCTTCTCGTACTATCAAGCAGGACACAATGTTCTCAATGGTCTTAGTCCCTATGTCATTCCAGATTCCTTGATTGTTCCCTATTTGTACCCTTTTCGATATCTCGCATATTTTGCATATACATTTGGAGTAATGGTGAATCTTGTACAACCAACCCGTGCATATTGGATTTGGGCAGGAATCTTGATCTGTTCTATATGGCTTGCCGTTATACGTACTCGATCTGTTGCCAAAGCTCTGCATAGACCAGAATGGGAAGGAAATCTCGCGATGGGCTTGTGGTTTGTGTTCTCACCAGTATACATCGAACTCTATGTAGGACAAGTAACACTCATTGCTGGTATTTTGACGTTTTTCGCATTGACCACATCTTCGTTTGTTAATGGACTAAAATCCAGATGGGGAACTCTGACAATCACCTGGACAACTGGTGCTCTTACCAAATTAATACCATATTTTATTGCACCTGTACTCATAGGTGCAGGAAAGGTCAGGTCTGTGTTAGTAGCAATCTTCGTGACTGTACTAGCAATTTTTGCAGTGCCAGCGGGTTTTGAGTCGCTTCAATACTTTCTAAATTTCAATACAGCTCGTACTCTTTACATCAATCCATACCCGGGGAGTCATTCACTGAAAATGCTGCTTCTTTATCTTTTAAGACCGCCAACGTCTGATTTCACAGGTATTACGGTTTTCCTCATGGTGATCTTTTTTGCGTTATCATTAAGTGCCACATTATACTCGCGGGATGTCTGGTCATGTGCTGGACTGCTTTCTTTGACTTATTTCTTCATCATGGCAGATGTTTGGGAACATCACTATACGTTCTTACTACCATTTCTGGTTCTTGCTTGGATTCGTGGTAGACCTGAGGATAAAGCACGTTGGATTCCGTTCACACTAGCGCTGCTGATGAGTTTACCCGTAATGCCAATGATTGAATTCCTCTCAGGTTATGGTCCGGGAGTCAATCCAATCAATTGGGATTTAGTATGGCAAATCATCTACCATAGCTCGAAAGTAATACCTTCCTTAATTTTCTTTGTTTGGTTATTTATCACTGCATCTCGGTCGCCTCGAGCGGATAATTTCATAGAGATGATTTCTAATATCTTTCAGATTTCATGGGCAGGATTGATTGCCGATAAAACACCTAAAATTGAAGGGGGAATTATAGTCAAACAAGAAGTGGAGAAAAAGGATGAGAACAATTAGCACTCTCGAATGGTTGAGTATAGGAATTTCAATATGAAGTGTTTTCCCAATAGATCTGATACACAGACATTGTCGGTCGACCACCACCAACATGAATGTCTGGAGGAATAGTCACTGTGTAGACCATCTCATATGCATTAGATGGTAGATACCATGTCCAATAGGTGAAGAGTTCATTGAAGTAGACGAAGTAATTACACCCTTGGGCTCGTAAATACCGCAACGTTTCTTGCGCGGTCATATTCCCGTGGATAATGTCGGGACTAACAAGACCAGCCAAATCAATCATCGATCTGTTCGATATGAATCTGATAGCACCAGCATCATGGGTCGCATAGATAGCATCCTCAGGAGTGTTCTCAGCCATCCAGTGTCCAATATTAACATGAAGATCGTTCACGGTCTTTACAGCTTTTCCATAGTAGGTAGCTTGGTGAACGTAAGGAATGAGAAGGGGAACTATGAGAACAAGAAAGGTGACAGTAATTGCAAGGAGTTTTGTTTCGTCACAGTCAATTAGTCTGAGAATTCCGATGAGAATGATATCCAGAATCCAAGCAATGACGATAACAGAAACCAGAAAGAATAGATCAAAAGCAGGAACAAGATAACGATTATTGTTGATCAATGAAGCATATGGAGCAGTCAATCTGTAAAGTACAGTCAACAAAACTGGTAAAATCCAGGGGAAAGGTTTTCCCTTTACAAATAGGATGATTCCAAAGAAGACACCCATTAGAATAAAGGGCATCTCTCTGATGAAGATAGTCCACCAGAAATTCCAAGCCGCTATCTCAGACTCATTTGGGACATGGACCTTGGCATAGAATGTATCAGGCAATGGCAATCCTGTAACAGAAAGACAGTGAAGTATCCAAGGTAGTGCAACCAACAATGCGAGACCGGCTGAAACAAACAATGTGAAAACTCGCTTTAGGTTAGTCTTCTTTTTGAATGTCAAAATAAGAAATCTGACAGGTACAGCTATCGCTATAATTATTCCTTCAGGTCGTGAAAGGTAGGCGATTCCGACAAGTACACCAAGCACAAGGTCATACTTAATCTCGGATTTATCTAGGATGATGATTGAGATAAGGAGGACAAAGACAAACAGGGGAGTTTCCATTCCAGAGAGCATTAACCAAGTGTTTCGTGGTATTACTACGAATCCCAAGATAGCTAAAATTCCCCATGAGATGCTCTCTGTGTACTCTCGGACAATCAAGCCTACTAGGAAAGTCGATGCTGTGTAGAAAATTATAGAGATCATGTATACACCAAAGGCAAGAGCAACAGAATCTGATGTGAAGAAGAATAATACAGATAGTATCACAGACCATAGAGGACTCGTTGAGCCGGTGCTGGGGTAGCCGGGAGAATACTCCCATGGAGTGCCTTCGTAGATTGTACGAGCAAATTGAAGATGAATCCAAGAATCATCCAATGTGAATCCGGGATATGTATAAGAAAACATCGTAGCCAAATAATATCCGCATGACAAACCAGTAGCAATAACTGCTGCTACAAAAATGAGTGTTGCCTCACGATGCGCCTTGAACCATTGATGCATTTTAGAAACCTCTGGCACCACTCCAATTTCTGAATTTTGTACAGAGGTTTGGTTCAATGCTCCCACCTTGTTTTACGTCGCCTATCAAACTGGGACTATATGTCTTTCGAGAAATAGTTACTTTCGGTCATCTCCCTCACCTCTGGTATCATACATCAAAAGGGAATGAAATAGTGCAGAATCAACTTAGCAAAGCCATGTACGGTACTTATTGGGTCTAGAATAAATAAGGGGTACGGCAATGGCACTTAATCAAGTTCGAACGACTCAGATGCAGCTCGGTCAAGTCGCACCAAGTCGTCAGTTCACAGCATTTAGTCCACCCGGCATATCTGTGGAGGCTGCAAAATATCCAATTTTGAAGGCAGGTATTTTGGCTTCAACAGAACCTTCTGAGTATCTTTCTATTTTCGACCATCCTGAGTCATGGATGGGACTTGATAGGGAGGCTATCAAGTCAATGAGACGCCAATTGTACAGGTTCACTGTTTCTATTAATGCACGTACAATGGAGCCGTCTAGATTTGTTGAAGCTCTGCAGACAATCGCCCTGTCTGTTAGTCCCGTAGCCATTGAGATTGAGACTGCCAGCCTACCCCCAAGGGGACTCTACCAATTAGGAGGGCAATTACCTGCAAGTTCAACAGTAGAAATCAATTCTCTGGATATAGTGTCAGATCCAGAAATCAGCCGTGTAGCAAAGAGAGTCACAGAACTAGATATTCCTGCATCAGAGGCTGTGTGGAAATTACTTGACTATGATTATTCGCTAGACCAAGTTGCTAGAATGATGTCGGTTGGTCTGCTTGGAAGATTGGACAACAGGAGATTTGTCCCAACACGGGGGGCGTACAAAGCAATTATCGATGCATACATTAGTCGAGCTCTGATTGAACTCACTGACAAATCATCATCTTCAATATTCAGAATCGGACGTGCAGAAACACATGGTGAGAACTTCACGGTTTTAGTTCAACCGGGAGATTCAAGAGTAGATTATTTCAGAATCGAGAGAACGCAACAGGGATTCCAACGTGATGTCAGTCTCGAAGGTGTGAAAAACATCACCATGGATACCAAAACGTCTGTCTTTGCGGATCATGCAAGATTCTCTGTATATGAAGACTTGAATAAGCGTGGAGAGTCAAGTCACGTCACCATCTTCCACTATGCGCGAAACAACAGAAATAATGTTCTTGGACCATGGATAGTCAGAGCAGGTGTGAAAACAGCCCTTGAATCAGAACAACTCATCCTTGATACAAAAGAGAATGCGTTGTTGGTCTTAGATTCGCTTCTGACACCAAGTATCAGCGTATGGACAAAAGAGGAATCTCTTCTCGATGATTTTGGCGGTGTCTTTAGGGCCATTGAAACATCATAACCACTAAACAGACAATAGAAAAAAAAGAAAGTTGAGAGTGTAGGAAAACCTACACACTCTCTTTGGCTTCCTTACTGGAAGCACCTTTGTACATCAGAATTAGACCTATGACAGCTAATAAGCCACCTGAAACAAGACCGCCCCCTTGAAGATATGGTCCTACTCCAATGAGGTCAGATAGTACACCTAGTGCCAGCATAATTAGACCTGCACCTATGAGGAGCATGATCAGACCAACACCAATTCCTCCAGCTCTGAAGGACATTGAACGAGGATACTGACTCTCAATCACATATCCTGTAGCGGCTGATACTGAGGCCTTGTATTTCTTATTGCCATATCTGTACTCTAGTTCCCAGACAGGAACGTGAATCAGAAATGTTTCACCAACATCGATCTTATCATTTCTTGACTCAATCTTACTCACTTCCTGTAAGACCAAATTGGTCTGTCGGTCATGAGCTATCTGATGTGCTAATTTTTTGGCTTGGTCCTCAGTCATTGAACTATGGAGGACTTTGCCATCGAACTCTTCCGCATGAGCATGACTGAAGTATTCCTTAGCACGAGTCGGGATGGGATGGTTACGAACATCTTCATCGATGTTTTTCACGCCAGCGATATTGATCTCATGTCTTCTTGTGAAAGCTCCTGATTCAGGCTTCCAGAAGAAGTCAATTCGCTTGTATGCTCCTCTCCTTTGTGGCCATTCGTTGTAGAAATTAGCATCTCGTCCCATTCCTTGGTACTCAGTATGAGCATCAACCCTACTGATCCAGAATGGATACCAAATCTGTTGGTACTTGACGAATTTGGCTGCTACATTCAAGTCCTCAGGTACACCAAGTTGTTTCGAAACCCAGTCTAATAGAGTCGTCTGAGCTTCACCTTGATCAAAGTGCACACGTATCATATAGTGATCTTTGAACTTTTTGCCATCAGTTGTCTGAGCTGTTCCACAGTACGGACAGACTAACAGGACATCACCAGGACCAGTTTCAAAATTTGCATCACAAAACGCACATTTCGCCATTCGATCACCCCTTCTTAGTGCGCTGAGTCATAATCAGCACCCTGAAGCCTCCAAAAGTCATTATGATTCCAATTATCATCGCTGCAAGCCCGATGATGATCTGCATGGTGTCTGGTTCTCCAGGGAAGTTAATTCCCATACCAGTTCCCATGAAGAACTCACCACCAACTCCAGCCACTATTATGCCTATCAGCCCTAACAGTGTCCACATGATTCGTTGACCACGTGTGATTGGAATCTCACCTAGAACTACCTTTCCAGTGTTTCCGTCTACGGCAGCCTTGTAGAGGTCGCCTTGGAACTTGTAGCGGATTAGTGAGAATGGTGCCTGTAGATAGGTGGTCCCACGTACATTTGTAGTGGTTCGACAGTCAAAAAGTTCTGTGAGACCACTTGCAGCTTGTGAGCGGTGTCTATCAGCAACACGACCATGAGCAGTTTTCTCAAATTCCTCTTGTCCAATCTCAGCATTTAGGAGATCTGGTTCAAGATCTTTGATCTTTTCAAAATCGTATTGAATAGTGTTCGCAAGATTAATTGTGTCAAGATAATCCTCAAGACCATAGAAGCGAGCACCCTTTCGAGCTAATAATCGCTCATCGGTATCTGTATGGAGCTCGTCCTGTACGGGAACGTATCCTGTCTCATAGTCAGTGTACGTCTCAGTTCTGGAGTGTCCATCAGAGTCTCTCACGGTCCGAGTCTTCTGAACCGGAACTTGGACTGTCTTGTAACCCTTGTAGTAGGAGTCCGCTTTGACCCTCGCGGTCCAAATGGGCACATAGATCAAACGGTTCTCAACCACCTTGCAACCTTGGACAAGGGATTTGTTCATTCCTTTGTTTTTATCAAGGAAGGACTGGAAACCTTTCATCCGCTCGTCAGCGTCTACTGCGGTCTCCATCAAGTGGTCACCGATTGCTTTTCCTTCTATTGTGCTAGTACTTCCACAATATGTACAAGAGATAACAACGTCGTCGGGTCCGGTTTTTACATTGCCATTGCAGACCGGACACTTGAACATGTCCGCTGCTTCTGCTTCTGAACCCATTATCAAACTCTCCGGAGTCTGTATCTGAAGGCAATTCGTGGTGTAGGCATTTAAGACTTCGTCACATGGCCTTTTTGCGATATCAATAGTCCAAACTATGAATTCCATCCGTTGGGTCTACACAACCCATTCGACTTTCAAGTGTGAAGAAAACTATGACGAGTATTGCACTGACAAAACTCAAGACCAAAGTAGGTATTCGTGAAATGAAATAGCTCAAGCCACTCATGTCCCAACGTAAGAATGAGGATAAACTAGACAGTAGGTATGACAGACCTATCATTGCTATATAGTAAAAGGCATAAAATGTTAGAAAATTGGGATTTGCACTTACTCTCCTTATGGTAAGTAGTGCCAGACAACTAATTATCGCAAGTAGAATACTGAGTGTTATGTTGTAACCATATAGAATCTCAGTGAAGTGAATACCGAAAAATTCGCCAAAGTGCAAAAAGAAGACCCAAGAAAACTGACTTGTGAAAACGATTAGGGGGAAGATAATACCAATCTTACTTCTTTTCAGGGCAAAAACGCCTACAAATCCAATAGACCTTAGAAGAGATCCAGTGAAAGCCATTGGATTGAGCAGCCCTAATGCTTGCGAGAGTAAGAGAACACCAGAGTAATCAGATTCATAGTAAACAAACCAGATGAATTCCCAAGTAACTGTGGTTGCAATACTTAATAAAACACCAAACAGACCAACCTTTACTGCCAGTTGGTATTGACTACAATCTTGATTGTATTCAGTTGTTTCTGCATCTGTATCCCACAAATACGTTTCAACTCCTAGCCGGGTTTCAGACACTTATGGAACCTGATAAAGAGTCCGTTTTTTGATCATGGCAAATTAGAGTCTCCCTTCAATTAAACCTGCGGAGATGATGGTAAAATCATCTCAGTGCAACCCGCCCTCTTTTCTATCCAGAATAGCACCATCGTGAAGCATGCAGTTAATACAAAGAACGCAATTCCGGGGATTTGTGTTATTAAATATTCAAGACCTGTTTCAATTGGAACACTATATCCGAGAATGAGATAGAATACCAGGATGGAAAAAGTTCCTTGAGTCATGTAAAAAATAGTGAAAAATATAATGAACAGAGGCTTAACGCTCTTCTTCCTGATGGTTAGAAGAACCAAGCCGCCAATGACTGCAAAAAGAAGTCCTACTATTCGATTGTAACCTATGAGAAGTTCAGTTGAAGAAATTCCTAGCTGATATAGGACGATTTGAAACTGCCAAAATCCATAGTAGATGAAGATTGAGCTCAATGGGAAGACAATTCCAAGCTTACTGCCTTTCATTCCGAAAATTCCAACAAAACCCAAAGCAATCATGAGGGATGAAATGAAGCGACCCCCACTCAAGACATAATTCAAAATTGACCATTCTTGCATGCTGAGAAGATCATCTATCAAATTCATGTACAAGCCAACACCAATGAAATAAAGCACAAGTTGGGCGACAATACCTACTAATCCTATACTGACAGCCAGGTGGTAGGAACTGCAAGCCCTATCAGATTTGACAACTTCAAATGATTCCTCAAACAAGTAAGATTCCCTCCGTCTGAGTTTCACGAAATTTCAAGTCAGATAAGGTATGCGTTTCCAATCTACCTATGAATCTCATCACGAAGGCGAGCAGCAGAGAACTCGTCTACGCGGTCTTTGACCTCTTCTCTGGCAGCTTGATGATTCTCAAGAAACTCCATCATCATTGGCGCAAGGATCTGTTTACACTCCCCACAGAGAATGTCTCCTCCCCGACACTTCTTTTCAATATCAGCCAAGTCCTTATCATCAGGCATGAAGATGAAGTTATAGTACTTGAATACACTACAGACATCAGGATTTGCCCCAAGCTCTCTCTGCTCCTCAACTGTGGTCCGACCACCAGTGAATGCAGCCATGACCTTCTTCTTTGCCTGCTTTGGAGTGTCAGTAGTAAAGACTGCAGACATTGGATCCGATGATGACATCTTCCCGCCCTCTTTCAGTCCTGGCACGAATGAACACTGAATAGCTGCTGGTTTATAGTAGCCAAGCCGTTCAGCTACATCACGGGTCACCCTCCAGAAGGGATCTTGGTCAATTGCAGAAGGTATGATACACGGAGTCTTCTTCCCATAGATCCATGAGTGAAGGAATGCAGGGACAGCTTGAATCGCAGGATGCCAAGAAGCACCGATGTTAGTGCTATTATCAAACCCAAACACAGCTCGAACAGTTGAGAAAGTCACCTTCCGGGCAACCTCAACTGCAACCTCATAGAGAAGATCAATATGTTCAATATCCTGAATGATGTAGGTATTCTCTGGTTCAAACCCAAGAGCAAGCAAGTCCAATGTGTTGTCGTATGTGAACTTCCGGACATCATCAAGACTGAGATGGGATTCGAAGAAGTATTTCTCATCATTTGTCATCTGGAAATAGAGTCTAGTATCAAATTTGTCTTGCATCCACTTGGTGAATTGCCAAGGAATCAGATGACCGATGTGCGTGATACCACTTGGTCCTCGCCCAGTGTAGAGAACGAACTTGTTTCCCTTTTCATATTCATCAAGAATCCAACCGAGGTCTCTGTGTGAGAAGAAGAGCTCACGCTCTAAGAGAACATGTTTCTCTTTTGTGATTTTGTAGATTCGTTCTCGTAGCTTCTTAGTGATCCGCTCGGTTCCAAATTTCTCTATGAGACGATCATAGACTGACTGGTCCATAATCCCTTGAACTTCCCATGGAGTCACTACGAAGTCATCTTTGTCTTCACCCATTGGACAAACTTCCTTTGAGGTAAACAAAGCAGGCAATTCTAGTTGTCCAATTAAGGATGATGGTTCAGAAACGTGAATTTAAACAAAGAGTTACTCTAAAAAGGCACGAAACACAAAATCAGACGTAATTGCACTGCATATCAAAGGAGAATGCAAGATGCGTATTGAGGAATATGAATTCGAAGAGGAGAAGACGCTAGAAAATCTAGCAAATCTCCTTGTAGATATAGCGGAACAGATTCGAACAGGAGAGAAACTGGAACTCCCGATGCCCACCTTGAAAGAAGGAGTAGTTGAAGTACCCCTCGGTGAGCCTGTTGAAACTGGGATTGAGGTTACAGTTCGACGTCACTTTATCCATGTCGATCTTGCTTTAGCATGGAGAAGAAGCAAAGTGGAGGATGCATAGAGAATGACCTCCGAATTTTTAGATAGAGCTGAAATCCTTAACCAACTGGAAGCAATACTTACCTATCAAGAGCAGATATCAGAATACGTCCACAAGAGACTTTGTGCTACGTGTGATGAGATGATTGATGAGAAGTGGGAAGTTAGACGAAAAGAGGCGTTCAAGTTCATCAGAGGGTTGATTGATAAATACGCGTTCTCGAAAAAGCTACCTCGAGATGAGCTAGGGATTATGGCACAATCCATTATCTCACATTTATTGAATATCCAACATACCTTTCTCCGAGTTTTAGTCCGTATTGACATGCTGCAAGAGGAATCATTCAATGATATTTACATGGATTCAATGACCACGATTTCTGCGAGAGTGCACGAGATAATGACAGCTTTGAAACTTATGATAAATCAAAGAGTGTCTAATGCCGCTGAAGCAGAAGAAACTCTCGAATTAATCATCAAGTTAGAACGACAAATTGATGAGGATAACATTGTGATTTGCCGGCAAATTTCTGTAGCTACAGCAGGAGACAGTGATTTCTCCTGTTATATGATGCGGAAGATTGTTGCTGACCTTGAACACATCTCAGATGATGTAAAAGAATGTGCAGAAATAGTAGCGGAGATTTGATTTTCCTTGATGCAGGGAGAAGAGCTATCAACATCAATTCTAGTTTTGATAGCTATTATCCTAATCCTTGGAGTTGCTATAGCCAAGGTTGCGGAAAGATATAGAGTACCTCATCCAATACCATTAGTATTGACTGGACTTCTCCTGGGTCGTATACTGTTAATCCTTAATCCAGGAACAGCATTAGTGCAAATCGCAGGTTTCGATTTCATTGCTCAACTTACTCTCGCAGCAGTCCTGTTCTATGCAGGACTAACCCTGAACCTCCGAGGGCTTAGATTGTCAATCGAGAATGTGATGTTGCTAGCAACCGCAGGTGTTGTCGCGACAGCTCTGATAGGAGGATTTGCGATACATAGCACAACAGAAGCTCTTGGTGTGCCTGTTGGAATTGCAGCATTCCTAATTGGTGCGATATTAGCGCCAACAGACCCAGCTGCTCTGTTCTCTGTTTTGGAATCTGGGGGTGTCAAAGTAAAACGAAAGCTCTTTTCGATTTTGGAAGGAGAAGCAGTCTTTAACGATGCAACATCAGTCATTCTTGTAATTCTGGTATTTGAACCTCTTGTGCAAACATCGTTAGCAAATATCACTGGCGGTTTTAATTGGGGATTCATCATTGCGGAGTTTTTAGCAAGCATGGGACTTGGAGTAGTTGTGGGGTATTTTGTTGCCAGAATTATTGGATGGTTGATTCCCCGAGCAGGAGATGATACCAATGTGACAATCTTGACAGCTACGACTCCATTCTTTGCCTATGGAATCGGAGAACTCTTCGCCATCGTCTTCATCCATCCAGGTGCATTAGCTGCAGTCTTTGCTGGAATCTTCATGGCTAATTCTCGAAGGTTTGGATTTGAGCCATTACCTCAAAGGTCGATGCGGGGAGTCATGAAGAATGTATCATTCTTCTTCGAAATCGTCGTTTTCATTCTACTAGGATATACATTGAGCGTACCACTCGTTGAGGGCGATCCTACTACCGAACCTATTGCATTTCTATTTGCAAATCCAGGAATTCTTGGGATCGGTCTTCTGACAGCAGTCCTTGTCATCCTTGTTGCACGACCAGCTTCAGTCTTTCTTGTGACTGCCAGAGATAGGACAATTGGATTTAAAGAACGATTCTTCCTCAGCTGGGCAGGAGTAAAGGGTGTAGCAAGTGGTGCTTTGGCGGCTATAGCAGTGACTGCAATAATTCACTACTCTTCAGCATCATCCTTTGTAGAGGCCATTAAATCAGTTGTACCAACAATATATGCAATTGTCTTTATCGTCTTATTTGTTAGCCTTGTTGTCCAAGGGATGACAACATCGTTCTTGGCTAATTTCTTGAACCTTGTTGAAAAACAGGATCGTGCAAAAGAAATCACTGTTCATAGAGATGCTACGAGACAGGCCTTACTTTTGCTGGTTGATAAATATACAGAGGGAAAAGTTGATGCTGATATGTACACACGCCTAAAAGCAGAACTCGAAGAGGAGATTTTCACTCTTGAGGATGAGCTCAGAAGAGTTCTTTCTGAGAGGAGGGCAAGAATACAAGAGCTTGGCTTTCGGGAAGAGATTTTCAAAACTAAACTCGATTTCTATGAGAAACAATTCGAAGCTGATGAAATCTCTGAGAGTACATATCAAGGTCTAAAAGCAGAGCTAGAAGCAGAGATTGAAGAAATCACTAATAGAATTAGAATGCACGAGAAGTCGATTCCATCGGATGATGATTTAGAATAACCAAGCCACTTGGCAGTAACTGTCAGGAAGCATATTTTGCATAATTTCCTGGCATTGTCATTGCAGAAGAAATAAGAAAAGCAATCTCAGCCAGAAACCAAGTGAAACTATCAAAGAATAGAATTAGTCCCAGAAAAGATAATGTCAATGAGTGAGTAAGGAGATCAGACAAAGAATGCAGATGGTATATACTGTCCTCAATATCGGCGTGTTTATTGTAGGACTCGTTCTTCTCATCTATGGTTCTGATGTCTTTGTTGAATCCGCATCCAAACTAGCACTCCGCATCGGTGTGTCTGAACTTTTCATCGGATTGACAATTGTTGCGATTGGTACCTCTTTACCTGAAGTTGTGTCAAGTACCACAGCGGTCCTCGCAGGAAAATCACAGTTAGCATTTACAAATGTGATAGGTAGCACAGTGGTCAATTTAACCCTAATAATAGGAATAAGTGCAGTTGTAAGTCCACTAGCTTCGAATGCAGTGGTTATCGATCGAGATGCAAAAGTGATGTTACTCCTTCTCGGGGCTCTTACTGTCTTTGTCTTTGACCCGTTTACTCCTGGACAGATTGTACCCTACGAAGCAATCATCCTGATTGTTATATTATTGGCGTACCTATCATTTCTAGTTACTCGAAAGGAAGAATGTGAATCGTGTTACCAGTTCCATGTCTTTGTGGATTATTTGATTCGGTTTAAATTCTTGACATCACTTAGAGGTGTGATACAGGCATCTAGAGATAAAAGTAAGGAGAAGGAATCAGAAGAAAACAACAGAAAAGAGATGTCTCGACTTGCAGATTTAAAGAGCCCATTTGCCATAATCTTCTCTGCATTCTCTATTGTACTTGGTGCACGGTTAGTAGTATCAGGAAGTGACTTCATCACAGCAACTTGGGGGATTCAGGAGGGAGTCATCGGGTTTGTCATCATTGCTATCGGAACATCTCTTCCCGAACTCACAGTTTCAATTAATAGTGCAAAGAGAGGTTTTGGTAGACTTCTAATTGGAAATGTTATCGGCAGCAATATTGTGAACATAACCTTGGGTTTGGGATTTGTTTCTCTATTCATTCCGACGCAAGTCTTGTTGTTTGTCGGAAATGTTGTTCTAATTATAATGACTCTCGGAATAGCGTTCATTTTCTTCTATGCAATCCGCCGCGATTGGCGTGTGACACGACTAGAAGGTTTTCTCTTACTCGTGCTATTTGTTGTAGCTCAGATAGTGATTGTCTACTTCGAGCAGTTTCAGATGTAATTCTACTCCAGTTTTGACTTGATGATTCTATCAGCAATCGCTTCGACCTTTGGAAAACTCTCATCATCATGTCCAATCCAGATATAGTCAATCTTACCCGCAGTATCGATGACAATAATGCTTGGTCGAGCAACACATCGAAGTGACCCAACCTCATCAGCATATACTCCGTAAGCTTTTGACACTGTGCGATCAAAATCACTAGCCATAATGAAAGGGATGTCTTGATCTTCAATAAAGGTTTCAAGTGTGGACAGAGGTTCAGTCGCGACACCTATGAAAGTTACACCAAGATTACTCAATGATTCGTGCAATTTGAGAAACGAACCAGCAAGTCCTGTTGAAATTACTGTGAAGGTATCAGTAAAGAAAACAAGTACTACATTGTTATCAAGTAAGTCATTCAGGTGAATATCCTCACCTTCAGTTCCGGGGAGGACGAAGTCTGGTGCAGTATCACCAACTTGGAGACAGGAATCACTGTCACTGTTATGGCTGTCCATACCTAAAGTTGTATTCTTAGATATTTCATCTTTGCTGCTTGGACATAAAAATAGAAAGTCTAGAGCTGTATCTTCTTGTATGCATCTGGAATTCGGATTCCAGTCTTTCCAGCAAAGACATCTCTCAGTAACTCAACATGCTCGTCTAGATCTTTGAGTAACTTATCTCTAGCATGCTGCTCGATATTAGGTTCGATCCCCCAAATCGTCAGATAGTTACTGACGACTCCAATCTCAATCGCTCCTTCCTCGAAATCACGGAATATTGTGAGCTTCACAAGAAACTCTGATTCGTACATATTCAATATGTCTCGAACACTAATCATGATCAGGTCTAGGAATCCAACGAGGTCCTCAAGCTCGGGAGAGTCTTGAAGGTTACCACGCATCGTTTCTGTAAGTGTTTGTATCCTTGAAGAGGTGTGACGAAGGTTCTCGAACATGTGCATCAGTTTAGTGAACTCACGAATCGAGGTTTCAAGTGCTGGAACAAGTTTGTCGTAGAGAGTGACTAGAAGGATTCCCTTAGCATTCTCACGGATATTCTGAAAACTATCTAACTTACCCAATGGCCCATCCAAATGCTCAATCTGCATGATAGTATTAGTAACAGCCTGAATTGCTTTCACAGACTTCCTTTGGATGTTTGCCCACTTATCGACGAAGGTATCAAGCCCCTCTC
>JBHLRC010000018.1:0-33624 GCA_048882965.1 Candidatus Thorarchaeota archaeon | reverse complement strand
CGGTTCAAGCGTTTTTGAAGTACAGGCTGACCCGGTCGATACAGAAATTCCTAAATCTTTGAAAGATAAGAGAATTGACTCTCCTTCGATACCATCAAATCTGAAATGGGCATTGGAAGCAAGTCGTTCAGTTGGATGTCCATTAAGATGACTATCAGGAACTTGTTCTAAGATTTGTTTGATCATCTTGTCGCGATATCCTCGAAATCGCTTGACCTCAGATTTCATCTCTTTCTCCATTAGTTCCGCTGCAAGACTCATCCCAACAATTCCTGGGATGTCCTCGCTACCAGAACGCAATCCTCTCTCCTGACCTCCTCCAATTATTAGTGGGTTGATTCTGTACTTCTTTTGCATATACATTACGCCCACACCACGTGGTCCGTAGAGGTCATTTGACGATAGTGCCATGAGGTTGATGTTATCTTTCCTAACATCGATTGGCAACAAGCCCTCTGCAGCTACTGCATCTGTATGGAATGCTATTCCCTTTTCTGCTGCTAGCTTTCCAATTTCGTTTATTGGTTGGATAGTACCAATCTCATTACTGGCCATTCCTACAGAGATGAGAATTGTCTTGTCTGTGATTCGTTGCTCAAGCTTTCTGACGTTCACTCTACCGTATTGGTCGACTGGAACTCTAGAAAATTCGAATCCTTCTCTTTCGAGATACTTTGCAATGTTCCGAATTGAAATGTGTTCTACCTCGGATATGATAATATGGTTCCCTTTTCTCTTGTTCCTAAGAGCATATCCAATTATCCCCATATTGATTGATTCTGTCGCTCCTGAAGTGAATATAATCTCATCTTCATCCGCATTAATGAACTTCGCAATAATCTTACGACTTCTTTCCAGCGCCTCCGTTGCCTCATCACCTACTTGATGTAGCGATGAAGGATTTCCAAAAATGTCATGATGATACTTTGTCATTCCCTCAATGACTCTGAGGTCAACTGGTTTTGCACTCTGATAGTCTAGGTATACTTGTTTCAAATCCCCACACCTTTGAACTAAAACCACATCGTGGCATCTGCTTCAAGAACTAGGTCATTGAGCGTTGCAGCTCCAACAATCTTCAGGTCAGGGTCAAGGTCCACCTTGTCCCATCCTAGCATCTGTTTTGAAGCTTCGCAAACATAAATAGGAATGCCCATCTCGATTGTCTTCTTCATCATCTCTTGAAGACTCGGGAAACTGCCTACTTTGATCTTTTCAGCCGCTCCTGGTTTCAATATTCTCAAAGCTTGTCCTAGGAAGTAAATCTTGGCATCAATATCCATAGCCTTTGCACTTTGCGCAAGAACAAAGGGTGAATATTGTCTCTCTGCATCGTCCGACGTTTGAACGTATAAAATACTTGACACTTGTTTATTCCTCCTTTTTCTTGATGAGAAACCTCTGTACGCCATCCTCAAGGCGTTCGAATACTACTAGCTCGTTCCCGGTCCGTTTGGCAAATCTTTTGATGTCTTCCTCTGCAGCTGGATCATCAGATAGCATCTCAAGAACTTCACCGGGTTTCAACTTATCAATTGCTTCTCTTGTCTGGAACAGTGGTTGCGGACAAAATAACCCCACACAGTCCAGGCTTTCTACTGGTTCCATATCCGTCACTGAACTCACAACTAACTATCGTTAATCAATTCTTATAAGTTTGATTATCCGACGTCGCCTATTCGGGCTCGTTTAAATCTGAGTTTGTTCAGTAAACGATTACTAGTCAGTGGATATGATGTTATGACGAGGAGAAGTCGAGCTGCTGTTGTTCCAAAACCCAATGATGATTTGATTATTGAAGAATATGAAATTCCAGAATTAGAACCTGGCGCTGCTTTGATGAAGGTTGGGCTTGCAGGATGTTGTGGGACTGATGTTCACCTCTGGCATGGTAAACTCGCAGGAGTGCCATATCCACTTATTCTGGGCCACGAGGTTGTCGGAACAATTGAAGCTATTGGGTCGAAATCCATCGAAGATTTGGACGGAAACGTACTGAAGGTTGGAGATCGTGTTGGGTTTCATGATGTTACTGATACGTGTTTTTCATGCTATTATTGTCTAATTGCCGATGCTCCAACAAAATGTCCGAATCGAAAGGTCTACGGAATAACCAAAGACTCTACCAAGTTTCCACGTTTGATTGGCGGATATAGTGAATACCTGTATCTATCTCCTGGAACTCACATCATGAAGCTTCCTGATCATGTCAGTTTTGAAGGAGCGAGTGCCGCGGGATGTGCAATGCCTACTGCAGTACACACTGTTCTTCGAAGTCCCATGACTTGGGGAAAGAATGTTGCAATTCAAGGGGCTGGACCTGTTGGACTAATGATTGCTGTTCTGACCAGTGTGAGTGGGGCAGCCACCGTAACGGTGCTGGACAAAGCAAAAAACCGTCTTAAAATTGCTAAGAAATTTGGGGCGACAGACACTTTGGATATCGGAGAAACCACATTGCAAGAACGAAAGGAAAAACTCCAAGAAATTGCTGGTGGGCATGGTCCAGATATTGTCTATGAGGCTACTGGAAATCCAAAGGCAATTCCCGAGGGAATCGAACTGGTACGCGATGGCGGGAGTTATACAATCTGTGGCCAATATACAGACCATGGAAACGTCGAAATCAACCCTCATTTGATGAACAAGAAGCACCTCGATATCAAGACAGTGTGGGGATCAAGAACATTGCATGTTTATCGAGGAATCAAGACGATAGCTGAAAACTATGATCGTTTTCCATTCGAAGACCTTGTGACTCATCGTTTCTCATTAGACGATGCTCAGAAGGCTCTAGAAGCACAAGAGAAACAGGTTTCACTCAAAGCGGTCATTCAACCTCATGGTGATTGAGATGAAATATGAGATTGAGAAAGCAAAGGCACAACAGGCATGTGAGATACTTAAAGAACAGGACATCGATGCTTGGCTTGTCTGGGTACGAGAAACCTCGCAAATGGCGGATCCCGTTCTCAAACTCGTATTAGGTGGGGACTTGACTTGGCAGTCAGCTCTCATCTTTACAGAGGATGAAAAAATAGCTATCGTTGGAAACTTCGATGAAGCTGGTGTGAGAGCAAAAAGCATCTTTGATACGATTATTCCCTATACATCTAGTATTAGAGATGAGCTCGTTAAACAGCTGTCAAGAAAAGATCCAAGGAGGATTGCTATCAACTACAGTGTAAATGATGTTGCTGCAGATGGCCTCAGTGTTGGGATGTATAAACTACTTCAGGACTATCTCAAGAACACTCCTTATTTAGACCGTTTAATGTCGGCAGAATATCATATACAAAAGCTACGTGGTAGAAAGACTGCAGAGGAAATTTCAAGGATAAGGAAAGCAGTCGAGATTACTGAGGAAATCTTTGAACGTGCAACGAAGTTTGTGAAGATTGGAATGACTGAGATAGAAATCTATGATTATTTCCACCAGTGTATGAAGGATTATGGTGTGACCAGTGCCTGGGATGAGGATCACAATCCTGCTGTTGATGCAGGTCCGTACAAGCAGTTTGGGCATGCTGGTCCTATTGATAACAAGACCAAGGAGGGCCACCTTCTCCATTTTGATTTTGGTGTAAAATCTAATGGATACTGCTCGGATATTCAGCGGATGTTCTTTTTTGGACAGAAGAGTGAGATACCATCAGAGGTGCAAGATGCATTTGAAACTGTAAGAGATGGGATTCAAGCTGCGGCTCAATGGATTAGGCCTGGTGCCGTGGGTTATGAAGTAGATGCTGTAGCTCGTGACTTCGTGAAAGCAGCAGGTTTTGAAGAATATCAACATGCGTTGGGCCATCAGCTTGGCCGTCTAGCTCACGATGGAGGAACTCTGCTAGGACCAAAATGGGATCGTTATGGAGACAGTCCTATGGGTGTTGTTGAGGTGGGAAATGTCTTCACATTGGAATTCTATGTAACAACTGAGCATTATGGACAAGTTAGTCTTGAGGAAGACATCCTCATCACACGTCAAGGCTGTGAATTCCTTTCAAAACCGCAAATGGAATTAATCTGTATTAAGTAGACACTCCTTTGTTCATTGTTTCAATCCTGAATATTTGCATATCTAGGTTGACCTATTGAAATCCAAAATACTAGCTGACTCTCTAGGTTTATTCATCCATGTATGGGTCTTCATCCACGATAATATCCGCATAACCAACATCCCTGAGGAGGTGTTCTATGGATTCTGCACCTGTGACCCATGACAACGACCACTTTCCATCTTCCTGAAGATATAGTTCCACATCTGGAAGGTCTCCGAGAAGGTTGTGGTCCATCTCTATTGCATCTTGATATGCGCCTGCTAGTGCAAGTACAAAACAAGAACCACGGACATTGTCGAGAATACCCACCGGAATTCCTTCACCGATTTTTCCATTGTGACTTGTCAGGAGTCTATTATCTTGTGTAAACCATCGTTTCTCTGTTCTTGGTCTATAGAACTGCATAATTTCACCATCTGAATCACAAGTGATGTCTACCAGTCGAACAGTTGTTTCAGGTCTAATGTGTAGGTCTTGAATAGGTATGACTGGGAAGTGTTGTTTTACAAGAACATGGTCCGCGATGCTGTTGAAAATGCTGAAGTTACCAATTACAATATGTTCGGGGTACCAGAAATTCCTGACCAATCCCTCTACCTCATAGGACTCTAAATTCAGTTCAACAAGCCTACTTCGAACAGCCCTCTCAAGATTTCCTGTCACCATCTCTTGTTCAAAGATGAAATCCATCCCTTCAAGAGTCAGTCCCCCATATTTATCATGGAATCGATTCCAAATTTTCTTCAATTCCTCAATAGATTTAGCCTTCTTGATAGCATCAAGCGTCTTTCTCTCGTCATCCTTAGTGATATCCGAAAAGTATCTTCCATCTGGTGGTGGGAAGATAGACCTCACTTCCAAGGCTTCAACAACAATCATTGTTGAGAGAGCTGTAACACCTCGACCTGATTCAACCATTATATTTGGTGGAGGATATTTGTTGTCCATTTCTGATATTTGTGCCGCGATCCCTGATACCAAAAAACTAGCATATCTGTACACGAAATCCGAGGTTTGCGAGCTGGTGTAGTCAATTGCTAGACCGCCTCCAAAGTCAATATTCTGGAGATTTGACAACCCCCTCTCTCGAAGTTCTGCATAGATTTTTGTAAGAAGTCGACCAAACTCCTCAAAGGACTCGATCTTTGTAATTTGGGAACCTGCATGTGCCAAGATTGTTTGGACGGAGGTGATAAAACCGGTTCTCTTGAGAAGTTTAACTACATCATATAAGTCATGGATGCTCAAACCAAATTTTGAGTCTCTTCCTGTAGAATGAGACCAATGTCCTTCAACGCTTAGGTATGGCTTAATCCTGAGAACAAGATTTGTTTCTTCAGGTTTGAAGCCCTCTATAATTAGTTTCAATTCATGTACCGATTCCACAGAGATTGCGATATTATAGCCCTCATCTATGCACTGCTTTATCAGCTTCAAGTATTCAGGGTCCTTTGCTCCGTTGCAAACAATAGGTCTGTGTTTTTCATTCTCAATCACTTTCTTGATAAGAAGAAGTTCAGCTTTTGTTCCTGCTTCCAATCCATAGTCAGAATCTGAACGGAGAACCGCAGTTACACAATCCTTTCTCTGATTG
The DNA here is from genome assembly GCA_048882965.1 of Candidatus Thorarchaeota archaeon. Taxonomy (GTDB): domain Archaea; phylum Asgardarchaeota; class Thorarchaeia; order Thorarchaeales; family Thorarchaeaceae; genus SMTZ1-45. The sequence continues at coordinate 27,972 of JBHLRC010000018.1, read as the reverse complement.
ACCTTTACAGGATAAATTCCGATGAACTTCCCCTTGTAGTCATGCTCATCTATTGTTCTGTTGAATGCAGCTTTCAGTTTCTTGATTTGGTATGTTATGAGCTGTGGCACCCTTAGAGTGAATGATGAGGTATAACTTGGCGAGTCCCCATTCATGACCTTGATTCTAGCAATGATTTCATTGAATGAAATTGTTTGGTCACTAATATGTAGACAGAGCTCACCATTTTCAGAGATATCTAGAAAATGCAGGTCATTACGATCCACACCATAGATCAACTTTGATTTTTCCACTGACCATGTATCTTTTGCCACTGCTCTCACCTATGCATGTTCTGATGGAGCGAACCTACTCCTCATCCTCTCGTATCGAATCGAGCATTCCTTGGAATGCTCGTGCTAGTTCACCTATTTCATCATCTTGCGCGATATATGTTGCATCTACTTGAAGGTCTCCCGCATCAAGAGGTTGATCTCTTATCTTTGCAGCAACATTTCTCTGAGCAAGGTCCATGAGATACTGCAATGGCCTAGTAATAGTGTTCGAAATGGCAACAGCAACAATTCCAGCTACTATAATGCCTGCAATAGTCACTAAACCAATGTATCTAGCTGCTTCAGCATTTTGTGCCTCGATTCTCGTTTCGAGTCTTGGAATACTCTCAAGCACCTCAGCTAAGGGAACTGAAATCACGCAGATATAATCTCCTTTTCCAACTGGAGTAAACACTAGTATGCTTTCATTCCCATTCCGGGTATATCGTAGAGTTCCTGTGGTTCCTTCTTGTACAGAAGTAATCTGACTCACCTGGTTGCTGGTTAAAGCAACACTGTAATCAGTCGCATTATTGATTTCCACAGTCTGTATCGGTGGTAATCCCGAAATGTAATCTTCGTCGGCAACCTCAGGATGTGCAACAACATTTCCTTGGGAATCTAGAAGGAATGCATACCCACTCTCAAGAATCTGCACGTTAATGATTTTCTCACGTATATCCTCTATAGTGATGTCACCTGACATCACAGCAAATGGGATGTTGTTTTTGTAGACTACTTTTCCGATTGAGATTAAAAGGACATTATCAAACTCGTCATAGTATGGTTCGACAAAGACAATATCGCCATTTCCCGCCCAGATTGTTTGGTACCAATCTTCACCTCTTGGATCATAGGGCTCAGCAAGTCTCTGCGGATCTGATAATGGCCCCAGAATACTACCTGGATAATTTATGAAGAGTCCATCGTCAGCAAAGGCAATGTAGAGCCATCTGAAAGCCAACTGATTATGTATCGCTTTGAATATGAAGTCCATATTTGATACACGCCCAAGCTTGTCTGCATTTGCAGGGATGTCCGCATACGTGGAATTGTAGTTTGTAGAATCAGTATCTGCAATATACCAACTACTGTAGTCCCACGAAACATTGAGGCCATAATTAGGATCATAGTGATTGTCTGCTGGTGCTGAAGAGACTGAGTCATCCTCAAACAGGAGGTCATAATACACTTCTCGATACGCGTAGGTCGAGTCATCGTTAAACAATGCCTCGAGTTCTTCTGCGGCAGCATCTATCATTCCTTCAGCACTGGCAAGTTTCTGATTGATGACCAATGCGGTCTTTTGAGCAGTTTCATCCATGTTCGTCTGAATCTGGTTCTCGAGAGCAATCGAGCTCTGGTCCTTCGTTGAGCTACCTATGAGGTTCACAAAGGTCAATGAAACGAATCCTGTGGCAGCCAAAGAAACTAGTGAGATTACCAAAAATGTAAGGATGACTGTTGTTCGGAACTTCCCCTTCTTCTTGGTTTGTGTTGATTTTTGAGCCATCTTTCTTTCCTCCTAGTAATCTACCGTTGTCCCTCCGACTTCTAATTGTGCCATCAATACCCCAACCTTCTCGAATGCTTTTTCTATATCCAGCCTCACATTGGTACTATCAACTACAGAGATATACTGTCCCTCTGGAATTCTCTCACAGATTGATTGCAGCAGCTCCTCGGTCGTGATTGGTCGTCCTGTGTCTTTGGATATTATCCGCCTCTCAGTGTCTGCTGGTTTGCTTAGTTCTTGACCCACACCGATGATAAGCAGATTGACGTCGAGATGGTGATCCCGAATGAAGCCCTCTATGGTGAGTGGTCTTTTCCTCTTCATTCTATCCTCTTCAGTGATTATCCCTTCAAGAACATCTAAGGAATAGGTTTCTGAGCTGTTATCTTGTCCATCAGTCAGAGCGATAACCCATCGGTGCTCACTCGATTCTATCTTCTCAAGTTCCTCTAGCGCTCTTCCTAGAGCGTCGTAGAACGCTGTTGCATAGTTTGGATATTTCAGTGATTTCAGAGTCCTCACAATTTTATTCTCTTCACTATCGCTTTCTCCCTTTATTGTGAGTGGGAGGAGTTCGCGATACGAGGAGTTGAAGACAATTACTGATACTGCGTCCTGAGGATTGACTTGACTATGCAGAATCTCTAAGGCTCCTTTGACTGCTGCTCTGATTCTATTCTGTGCCTGCATACTTCCTGAGTAGTCAATTACGAAGGTTACACTCTTCTTGAACATAATCGAGCGTCTGAGTTTCTCTGCTTTCCTTCTTACCTCATGACTCGGTTTGTTCTGTTGATCAAGCACATCCGCTAGTCTTAGCATAGCATAGACTACCAACCACAGTTCATCAGTTTCCTGTCCATGGTCAATAGCTTTATTGTAATTATCTTCAGATTTCTTCCACTTGCCCTGGACTTGATACAATTCTCCTTCATGAAAGTGGATGTACGCGAGGCTTCTCAGATAATCTATTGACTTCGCGATTTCCTTTGCTTCATCAAATTTCGATTGTGCCTGGCTGTAGCGACCATCATGCATCATCACGAGACCCATCGCATCGAACCGCTTAGCAAGTCCATATTGGTTCTTCATTGTTTGATCAATTGCCTCAGCATCTCCCAGGAGAGCCATAGACTTGTCAGCTTTTCCTCTGTCCATTTCAACTAGTGCCATATTATGATATAGAGAAGCTATTCTCGATAGTGCCGCTTTTTCATCAGCACCCTCTTCTTTTGCTCTCTCAAGGGTTCTTTTTGCAATCTCCAATGATTGCTCGTAGTAATCCATGGCATTCCCCGTGTCACCCCTCTGTCTGAAGACATTACCAATGTTGAGAAGCATGGTTTGTTCTCCAACATCTATCTCGAGGCGTCGACTGATTTCCAAAAGGTTTTGATAGTTAGCTAATGCTCGATTGAGGTCTCCTCTGATGAAAGCTTGATTTCCAAATCTCATTGCTTCCTGGAAACTTAGAAGCGCATCAACAGTAGTCCCGACCTCCTCATACATTGCTCCTGCTGTGGTGATTCCTCGTGTGAAGTCCTGACGTGCCATTTTGTTTACAAGACGTGTCATTTCTGTGATTGGTTCGATGACTGCATGAGCTCTACGATATGAAACAGTTGTGATAACTCCCGCCACCACTGCTAGAACTGCGCCTAATGCAATTGTGAGAATCAAGGTCTGAGTTCCTACAAGATTTAGCATTGCTCTTGCCGGTGCTATAACATCAGAATCTGGTACGACAACGGCTAGTACATATTCTGTGTTAGTCACATTGACAAATGCCATATGCCATGTTTCTCCATTCTTCTGAAACTCCACAAGGCCAGCATCCTCTACTAGTACAGTATCAGCAAGTAAATTACCAAAATCAATCGCTTCGCTGCTTGTTGGAGAATCAAACTCAAGTGACTCGATTGGAAGAGGATCATCAAAGGTTCCAAGGTCTCGATGAGCCACCACAACACCATTGTGGTCTAATAGATAGGAATACCCGTTCTCCAAAACCTCTAGGTTTAGGATTTTTTCATTTATTGTAGACATTGCTACATCAGCTGAAACGACACCGATTAGCGTATTATTGTCGAATCGTACTGGTCTTCCCATTGAAATTACAAGTCCAACCGAAGGATCCACATATGGTTCTGTGAAAACAACGCTATCATCGTTAAGATCTTGCGCAACGACATTTGTGTACCAGTCCTCTGCGTTGGGATCATAGTCATCCTCTGGTGGAATGGGACTTCCATCCTCAGCTTCTTGGAAATAGAATAGATTGTCAAAGGGGTAGTTTCTGAACAGATGTTGATCTGATATCCCTAAATCGAATCCCATGTACAACCATCTGAAGTCTTCATTCATCTCATGTAGAGATTTGAAAATGTTTACCATGTTGGAAGTAATATTAAGCGCTAATTCAGTGCTTGGGGATAAATCATGCGGATCGTTGTTGTTGTAGGCAAATCGAGGCATGTAGTAGCAGTCCGTTTGAAATGTGATATTCTCTGAAAAATAAGCATCAACAATATTCGGGTCCGTTTCAAAAGTCAGGTCGTTCCAATTCGGCTCCTCTGTTTCATTCCAGTAGTAATTATATCGCGCTGTCGCGTTGATTCTCCCTTCGAATAAGTCCTCACAATACGCTTCCATCATATAAACTCCATCAACATAGTTCTTCCACCGTTCCTCAATGAAAAGACCAGTGTCATTAGAGAGTCGCATCAAGTTTGCAAGTTCCTCAGCTTTGAGTTCCTCTGCAGCATCAGCTGCGTTCGCGTTTGACACATTGTTGATCGCTAGAATCGATAATGACGAAATAACTAGAATCGGTATTAGCGCAACAGTAACGAACGTAACGACTATTCTTTTCGAGATATTCATCTATTTTCCACCACTTTGAGAATCCTGAACTCTATAATCAAATACCCCTATCCACTCCATGCTGTTAGCTCATCAATCATCTTTCTTTCAAAGTCACTGATTTTTTGTTTTTCTTCAAGGATGAACTCATCTCCTATCAGCGAACCACGCACGGCTCCTTCACCAAGAAGAATGATTAGTGTTCTGCGGAGAATCCTTCGGTCCACTCCCGTTTCCTTTTCAAGAAGACGGATGTCTAATGTATCAGTCCCACGTAGGAGGTTTCGAAGCGCATCTTCCAAATTGTGGATATCTTTCTTTGATGGAGCGGGTAATTTCTTCTTCAGTTGAGTTCTGACGAATGTATTGCCATCGAGATGTCCCTCAATCACATCACTCTGAATCATTGCTTGAAGACTGTGACGCAGATTATATGCGGCTGGTCGTGGTAACGTCCGCCGGAGGATTCTATCAAGATCTTTGAGCTTGATTTTGTTGTGTTTTGATGTAATTGAATCGATACTCTCTTGTATGTACTCTTCTACCAAGTACTCCTCAACCATCTCCAAAGCTGCACCACATGATGCACAGGTTGAAGCCTCTGGTGATGTTGGGGCACCGCAGTTGCCACATTTAATGGCTCTCCTATAGAGTACAGTTTTAGTAGAACTAATTTGCTGAAGAATCACTTTTTCTGTTCGTGTCACTTTTCCTGATTCCTGAACTTCCCAGAAATTCAGTTTTCGGTCCTTGGTACTAACCACAAGAAATGCAACATCTGAGATGTCATCTGGAATTCCTGTGGCGATTGCTCTCGGAGTATTACCTGCTTCGAGCCGAGCCACTTCATTTCCATCTACATCCCAGATTCTTAGTGTTGAGGACTGATCTCCAGTAATGAATAGAGTTCTATCACTGAAAGAAAGTACCGCAAAGACAGTAAGATGAGAACCCAACTGGAGCTCCTTGAGCTGATATCCTGCAGCGGTAAGAATTGTTATCAGGCCGCCCTTATCTGCCACAACAACTTCCAATTCAGTGTCCTTTGTTATATCTTCAAGCCAGACATCTGCAATTGGATCTCTCATTGTCTTCGTGAAAATGGCATCTTTGTCGTCATTGTAGAGAATGATTCGGTTGTTCTGCAGAGCAACGATGACTTCTGCGGCATCATCTCCATCCACATCTCTGGCATCACATGCGACCACATTGCTCTCAAGTCTGATATTCCAGACAGGACTTCCTCTATGGTCAACGACTAAGACCTTCTTGCCCACTCCCCCAACAAGAGCATCCTTGCCCTCTCCCTCTATATCCGCTACAGCGATGCAACGAACTTTGCTGCTCCACTTTCTGGTGCTGCGAAGGGTTCCTCTTGCATCAAAGACTCTAAGACGGTCTCCATAATCAAGAGAGAAAATTTGAGTGCTGGCATCCTTTCTCTGGCGAACGTAGACCGAATATACATTCGCAGAAGTAGCCACCTCCGCAACCGAGCGAATCTTCAACTTCTTTCCTGCACCTTGTGCACACTTGTTGCATAGCCATATAAGTGTACACAGGATTCGAGCCAATTGATGAGTGACTCAGATACTTGCAAGGTTGGTTTTCTCTGGGATCCGAGTTTGGAAACATTTGATTTCGGAACCAAACATCCTATCAAAGTTGGTCGGTTCCAGATGGTACGAGATTTTCTTGCCTCTAATGATTTTTTGAGCCAACCTAATGTAGAGATAATCAAACCAGAACCATTGTCCAACAATCTGTTAAAGATGATTCATGCACAGGAGTATCTGGATGCGGTTCGGGAGATGTCTGAAACTGGCGAAGGTGAGATTGCTATTGACACACCCGCTTTTCCTGGGATTTTTGAGAATGCAAGTATTACGTCAGGTGCGACTGTAACAGGAGTTCGTGCCATTTCCTCTGGTTTGATTAATCATTTCCTCTCACCAACCGGCGGTTTCCACCATGCGAAATTTGAGTGGGGTGGGGGGTTCTGCATCTTTAATGATGTAGCTGCTGCGACTTACGAATTGAAAAATCTGGGATTTCAGCGGATTCTGATTGCAGACTTTGATGTACACCATGGAAATGGTACCCAGACATATTTCTATGATGACCCTGAAGTGATGCAGATATCATTCCATGAGGATCCTGAATGGATGTTTCCTCATGACGGGTTCATTGATGACATTGGAAGTGGTTCTGGTAGAGGATACAACATTAACATGCATTTTCCGATGGACTCCTGTGATGGAGTATACAGATATGCCTTTGACGAAATCGTACCTCCACTCGTGGAATTCTATAAGCCAGATTTCATAATACTTCTCCCGGGGTTTGATGCTCATTATCGCGACAGTCTAGCCCATCTCAATTTGACAACGGATATGATTAGATATGTTGCTGCTTATTTCCATGATGCGGCTCACAAGTTTAGTCAGAACCGCATAGGTGTTTTAGCTGGAGGTGGTTACACAAATGACTCTTTCAAATGGGGTATTGGTGTTGTGATGTCTGTATTATCTGGCTTTCATTACGAGCCACCAAAACAGGAACCTCCATTTGAAGATGATGAAGAAACTTGGGATATCGTCAGAGATAATGTCGAAAGGGTGAAATGTCTCGTCTTTCCCTCTCTTGGGGTTTAACAACACGCTGGTTTCCAAAAGTGAAGAAGATACTCAAAGGTGGTTGTCAGTGTGATATAGTTTGAGGGCCAACCAAAGATACCCACTCTGTTTACAATGTTACGTCTATCCCAGATTATGGTATTCCGAAGCTCATAGCCTACTTTCTGAAGGGCATCAACTACATTGATGTGAATTGGCACTCGTTTTCCTTTCCACCAATAGTCAGTTATGTTAATCACACAATGTCCTCTGGGTTTTAAAAGAGGTAAAATCCCTCTAAATATCTGTCCGAGGGTTTCAGCATATTTTTCTGCATTCATAGTCCCAAGGTCTCTCGGATCTTTGGAGTATTGCTGCACCTTCAGATAATGCTCATCTTCCCTGAGGTTTCCGCGTTTGCTTTTGTTCTTGCGTTTCCGATTTAATAGGTTGGCATAGGGTGGAGATGTGACACACAGACTCACCGTTTCTTCAGCAAGATATTCTGGAATATTTAGAGCTTCATCTTGAATTGCCAATTGACATGTTTCATCTTCCCTATTGGATAGTCTTTCATTTGCAAATTCGATATATTCTTTCTTCAAATCAAATCCTACTGCATTTCGGCTCAAATCTTGTGCAGCCACCAGTGTTGTCCCGCTTCCGACAAAAGGGTCTAAGACAAGTTCTCCTCGATGAGTGAAAAGGCTGATACATTTTGTAGGAAGCGCTATTGGAAAAACAGCAGGGTGCACATTCTTGTCACGAATATCCCTCTTCTCGTAGAAGAACTCCCAGATAGCAATTTGAGATTGCATCCACTCTTTTGCTGTAAGGCAGTTGATGTGGTTTGGTGGACATTCACATATCTTTGTGTATCCAATCTTCAGAGGTTTTAAGCGATCGCGCAAAAGCATCAAGTGTTCTACATTCATCATACATATGGCACTTGCTATTTTTTGGGATAATTTATGGAAGTGGCACTGAATCGAGGAAGATGGATTGAAAATCAGAATGTGCTGCAAGTTCGACATAGTGAATTTTCGAAACAAACTCCTTGGCGACATCTCTAGCTTTTGACGAAAGGAGTAATGCTTTAGCTCCCTCACCAGCGGCATTACCAACTTGAATGATCTGCTCTCGTTTTATTTGAGGTAAGAGTCCTATCCCAAGTGCGCTCTCTGGTCTAATATAACTCCCAAATGCGCCTGCAAGCATTACTGATTCCACATCATCAGTCGTGATTCCTGCTTCCTCTAGTAGTACCTTGACTCCTGCACTTATGGCTGCTTTAGCTAGCTGTACCTGTCGTACATCTTTTTGCGTGAAGGAAATCTTGCGTGACTCCTTTGTTTCCTCTACCAAGAGATAACTACGTCCAAAATCAACATCATCAAAGACCATTGAAGAATTCTCTTGGATTCTCCCACTACTATCAAGAATACCCGATTTTCTTAACTCTGCTACACAATCAACAATTGCTGAACCACAAATACCTCTTGGTGTCACATTTCCGATTACCGATATCTCTGGCAATGTATCTGGGTTTTCGATTTTAACATACTCTATTGCACCTTCCTGCCCCCGCATCCCATATCGAATTGTAGCTCCCTCAAAAGCAGGTCCGGCAGCTGCTGAGCAACATGATAGATTCCCACAATTCGAAAGTACAATTTCACCATTGGTTCCAACATCAATTCCGATTACAATTTTATCGGACAAATCTAAACGTTGAGAAAGAATGAATCCAACTGTGTCACCTCCAACAAAACCAGCTATGTTTGGAGGGAAAAAGACCTCAACATCTGGGAAAGACTGCAGATTAAGTTTCGATCCCGATGTTATCACTTCATTCAAGATAGACGGTTTGTAGGGTGCAACGCCTAGAGTTTCCACATTCGCTCCAAGTATAAGATGATGCATCGCAGTATTACCCACAAGCGCTGTCTTCACCATATTTTCTGGTTCTACTCCTGAAGATTCTACAAGTGAATCAATCATTGAATTAATTTCAGAGGTGACTCGTGTACTAAGATCCACTAAACCGTTCTCTGTTCTTACTGCATAGGTAATCCTAGAAATAACATCCTCACCATAGATGATCTGTGGATTAAGTACTGCCCCTTGGTTTAATTGAACACCAGACTTCAATTCAAGGAGGTATGCTACAATGGTAGTTGTCCCCAAATCAATGGCAATTCCATACTTACCCTCAAATCCTGGGTCTGGAGTCCACTCTGAAGCATAGGCAAACCCCTCAGTAAGTATCTTAATTTTTCCACTCTTATCATAAAGCACTGCCCGTGTGTCAGACTTCACCTTATGTTGACAAGCTAATCGCACTCCCATTTTAATTTCTTTTGAGGTGAGTTTTTCTTGTTCGCCTTCTGCAGGTGAAGGAGCTGGATTGAGAAGAAGAGCACATTTTCCACAGGTACCGGCTCCTCCACAATCTGACGGTAGATGAAGCCCAACCAATCGAATCGCTTCTAAAAATGTCGATGTTTCGTTTACTGAGATACGTAGACCCGATGGTTCAAACATGACTGTGTGTTTCGTCAATCTACTCAGTCCTTCTTGATATGTGGTGTGGCATATAGTTCTTTACTCTTCTCCTTTAGAAGAGTGTATTAGTTCCACTGTGAAGCGTGTTCCAACACGTCGGAGAACTTCTATTGCTTGTGAATACTGATGTATGTACACCCTTATCCTGTTCCAAGGAACACATCACGCCATTTTGTGAATCTTGCAACGCACACCTTGGCTAAACCTACTCACCGTGAGGATGGATGCCATCGTGGGATATGGCAAACAAAAAAGCGGAATCACTTTATGTACGAAGTTCATGTCAGGGGGGAAAACCCTAGAAAGGCATAAAATGCAAGAAACTAGTATAATGTCCAAGCACACGGGCAATAATACAACCTAATTCAATAACGTGGTCAATAATCGAAATCTGGAGACTGTGTAGTAATGGCAAAAAAGGGAGGAAAGCGAGCCCAGAAGAAAAGCTCAGTAAAAGGACCTCCTACAATCGCCTCACTTAGTGATAATATTCTAAATTCTCTACTTGACGACTCACACGAAGGACTAGCAATACTTGATGATGATTACAAACTGGAATATGTGAATGACCGAACATGTGAGATATTCGGTGGTAAATCTGAGGATCTCATCGGTCAGGATTTTCGACAATTCATACGAGAAGACATGAGTAGGATGGTGGCTGAGTATTACGAACGTAGAAAATTAGGTGAAAAGGTTCCGAATGTCTATCCAATTCGAATAAACCGTAAGGATGGTGCCGAGCTTATAGTCGAAGCACGTGTCACACTCCTTCATGAGGCTGATGGGACACCAAAGATTGTTGCTCATATACTAGATATCACTCAAATTGAAGCAGATTTGCATGCGCTTGAGGAGTCTAAGACCAGATATAGAATGCTCGTTGAAAATATGAATGAGGGTCTTGCTATTGATGATGAGCATGGCAAATTGACGTACGTAAATAGAGCCTTTTGTAATATGCTTGGTTATGAACCGGAAGAAATCGTAGGGAAAACATGGACCGACCTTACTGATGAAATGGATGAAAACGGGTTCAAGATGAAGAGAGATGAAAGGAAAAAGGGGCTTTCCGCAAGCTATGAGCTTACATGGATTAGTAAGAGTGGCGAAAAAGTGCCCAGTATCATCTCTGCAACACCTTATCATAATTCAGATGGAGAGTTTGTGGGAACATATGCGGTAATCACTGAAATATCAAAACAGAAAGAGGCTGAGGAAACTGTCCAATTCTATCTAGACTTATTGAGTCATGACATCGCAAATCAATTGCAGGTCATCATGACCAGCACAGGTCTTCTTGAAGAAGAGGTCCCTCCCAGCTATATTGTTGATGCCAGAAAAGACATCCTAGATGCTGTCGAACGCTGCAACAGACTAATTACAAAGGTTAAACGTGCGGCTCAAATTCGTCACATTCCATTATCAAAGATAGATGCAATACCTGTATTGAAGGAAAAAGTTAAGGTTCTAGAGCGAGTCTATGGTGCAAAGGTGCATGTTAAGGGTTTGAAAAAGAGTTTCTTTGTGGAAGCTGATGTTTTGCTAGGAGAAATGATTTGGAATCTACTTGAAAATGCTGCGCGTCATAATCCAAAGGATGAGAAACAAGTCTGGATTTCCTGCGAACTAAAAGAAGATTCATGCGCTCTGATAATTGCTGATGATGGTCCAGGTCTCAGTGATACGAGAAAGAAGACGATATTTACTGAAAGAAAGTATGCAGGCGGCGTGGGGCTTAGACTGGTATCTCAAATGATTCGAAAATATGGCGGTACAATTGATGTACAAGACCGAGTAGTTGGCAAACCATCTATGGGATCAAAGTTTGCAGTCACCCTGAAGAAGGCGAAATCTCGCAAACGAAAATTAGAAAGTTAGAATCTATCTGATTCGATTCTCTATACGTTCGTATAGACCTTCGAAGAAGTCCTTCTTCTTAACTTTGCCTTGGTTGATTTTGAAGAAACTTGTCTTTATTCGATAGAGTTTGTTTTTAATCTCGCAATACTTCTTTATCTTCTTCTTACCAACGGCATTGTCAATTACTTTTGTGACAGCTTCAGGGAAGTTGTCAATATACTGGCACTGCTTAATCTGAATATGAAACAGTGTGCTTTCCAAAATATCGTTTCTAGAGATACATCTGTTCTCCACAGTCATATGCACGGTCCCCGTCAATTCTGATGAGGGAGTTTTATCTTAAGAAGATTCTAGAAAAAAGCTTCAAGAAGTCTAGTAATACTATTCGACTATTCTCTGTATGGGTTGAAGTTTTAACCCGGGATGTCTGATAGCGTCTTGGACTTGAACTGATATGCGTATTGCATCTATAATTGACATCAGTCTAGTTGATGTTCCAGGGATACCAGTTACTGTCCTTTTCACTGCAGGTTGTAACCTAGATTGTCCTTATTGCCAAAATGCAGAAATCATCCCACTTGCCTCAGGTGAGGACCTATCAGTGGAAACTATCGTGGAAAAGATGAGAGGCAACCTAACTGACGGATATTGCATTACTGGCGGCGAACCGACAATTCAGAAGGAACTTCCCGATTTACTCGCAGCGCTGAGGACTGAGGAGAATAAACATATCAATCTAAACACGCAGGGTACTGTCCCTGATATTCTGGAAAAGTCACTACCCTATCTGAATTCAGTCTGGTTTGATATCAAAACTATCCCTGATTTATATTGTGAAGTTACTCGTGTGTCAAGTAATCCCTGGCCTCGGGTTGAAAAAAGTCTCAGGCTTATCCAAAATTCCGGTGCTGCTCTCTGGCCACGAACAACTTATGTTGGTCATCTCACTAAGCCCTCCGATATCCTCACCATTGCCAATCTCCTTTCAGATTTAGGGTATAGAGGAGAATATGTTGTCCAGAACTTTAAGAAATCTGCAGGGACTAGAGAGGATGATGTAGCAGATTTTGTCGAACCTTCGGAAGATGAGCTTGACTCAATTATGGATCAAATTCCTGAAGAAATCATTCTTAGATTGGAGTGGCGCTAAGGTTTGCAATTGGCGAACACACAGACAACCTTTTAAACGCCCTAGGAATGAGGTTGATTTGACCACGCCAGATGCTAGGTCACATATTGCTGGAGTGTTGTTCAAAACATGTTTCCCACACAGTCAATGGGTTATGACAGAGCGATTACAGTTTTCAGTCCTGAAGGTAGATTGTATCAAGTTGAGTATGCTACAGAAGCAGTCCGTCATGGACCACTTGCAGTAGGAGTCAAATCCAAAGATGGAGTTGTTCTAGTTGGCGAGAAGCGCTCGCCTCATCCTATGGCTGATCTCGACTCATTGAAGAAGATTCTATTAATCGATGATCACGTGGGAACAGCAATTGCAGGTCTGCATGCTGATGCTCGAAAACTAATTGACCAAGCTCGGGTTCAGGCTCAGATTAACAGACTAAGCTATGACGAACCAATTTCAATCTCATCTCTGGTTGTGAATATCTGCGATACAAAACAGATGCACACGCAATATGGAGGTGTAAGACCATATGGAGTTTCACTCCTTGTGGCTGGTGTAGATGACCATGGACCCCAATTATTTACAACTGATCCGTCAGGCTCCTTCTGGGGATGGAAGGCTGCTGCAATTGGCAAAGAGGCTGATGTGGTTCGTGATTTCTTTGCTGAAAAGTATAAACCAACAATCGACCTTGATGCAGCTCTTGATTTAGCAATTGAGGGTCTTTTGAAAGCAACTGACAAAACAGATGTTGAACCTGAGGAGAAATCTAAGACTCTCGAGATTGGAAAGATTGACACCAAGGAGAAACTCTTCAAAATCCTAGATCCGGATGAAGTCGAAGCTATCTTGAAAGCTAGATCAGCTCCTTGATTGCTCAACAAGTCTGTCAACAATCATCGAAGCTATATCCAATCCAGTAACCCTAGATAGTGCACTCCAAGATGGAGCTGCGTTCGCTTCAATGACACAAGGACCATCAGGTGACTCAATGATATCGACCCCAGTATAATCTAATTTCAACACCTCTGCAGTCCTTATTGCGCACTCTTCATACTCTGGAGCGAGATTTGTGAGCTCAGCTCTACCTCCTCCATGAACGTTTGTTCTCCACTCACCTTCGATGCCTTCTGGAATATACCTATACATTGCACCAATCAATCTCCCACCAATTACAAAGGCTCGAATATCGCGATTAGGTTTCTCAACCACTTCCTGCACGTATAGCACTTGTCCCAACTGATGAATGAATTTCATCGCACGATATGTTAGTTCACGATGTCCAGCTCTGATTGATCCCAAACCTCGTGCACCGATTAGTGGTTTAATAACCACATCTCCAACCTCGTCAACAAAATCAATAGCAGCTTCCAAGTTTTCGCCAACATACGTCCTTGGTACCCTGACTCCTGCTTTGTGGAGTGCTGTCAATGTGGCATACTTGTCTTTCGCGCGTCTGAATGAATAGGCAGGATTCATCACATATATTCCAGCGTCTTCAAAGTGTTCCAGAAGACTAATTCTGAAGGTAATCTGGTCTCCTGTGCCAAAACCTATGGTTCTGACCATGACTCCATTCATATCTGAAACATCTTCACCATCAAGATGCGTGAATTTGTTTGGAAGGTGAGCAGCGATGTCCGGAAGTCTGAAGGGTACAGCTATGTGACCTTTTGTCTGAACTGCCTCGATAAGACTCTTTGTCGCCCAATTATTCACGTTCTCATGATATATTATTCCAAACTTGTAAGAAGGCATGGATAGCACCCGAAGACGATACGCATTGTGACCTGATGTTCGGTTAAAAGGGCTATCTCCAAGCAATTAATGTTGTCAAAAAACCCAAATCTCTTCTGGACAGGTATTCACATAGGGTAATCATTGTGTTAACACAAATGGGAACTTCCATGAAGATACAAGTATACCCAGGAGTTTCGTAGTGCTAAACGAGCTTGTGCAACATTCCAAAAAATTAGCAGAGGCACATAAGAAAGACCCAACATTTGCAGCAAGAATGGAACTTGCATCTCAGGGGCAGTTTCCAAAGTATCTCTTGATTTCACCTATCACTCATAGTAGCCAAGATTTGCAGGTATTCAACATGAAAATGGGTGATGCGTTTCGGGCAACCCGCATCCCAGGACACACCTTACCCCCACCGAAATTGTTTCCTTTTCTTTTTCAAGGCCCCGCTTCATATAATCATGACTTCCCTGATCAGAAAGGCGTGATTGTAACATTTGAGAAAGAGGAATCGTTGGAAATCATTCGAGAAACAATCGATAATATCTGTCTTCATCCAGATTTACAAGGTCTTCCAATAATTGCTTTTCATGTTGATTATCAAACTGGCAGAGTGAGACTCATTGTACACGGCAAAGGACGTAACTACGAGTATGAAAACAGACTTCTGGCTCGCGTCCGAAGGCCAGACCAAGTGGATAGTGATGTTCTTGTCCTTATCTGCTCCGATTCGAGAGTGCGCCCCCCTGTAACAGCTCACGGCCATCCACTATCAATACAAACTCTTGGAGGATATATTCCTGCTTTCACAGAGAAACCAGATGAAACCGGACAACTAAATGAATTCTTTGAAAACTGGGTGTCCTCCACCGACAGTCCAAAACAGATCGTGATTGTGGCTCATGGTAATTTTGAGGGTGAAGGACCATCCTGTGGTGCCGGAATTGGATCATTAAATCCCACCAGTATTAAAAATCCATCATTGAAAATTGTCATGGAAGAACTCAACAGAGCCGCAAGAGACTATGAAACTCACCCTCCTGAAAGTCCTGAAGAACGCGTGATTACATTATCTAAGGTGACTCGAGCAAATCTTTTGACTTACCCCGCAATAGCTGATGCTCACAGTGTTTCTCAGTTGGTCATTGATGAGCTCGTGATGGACACGGTTACAAACACGCTGCATCAACTTGACGATTATTGATTGTGGCCTAAATAGCTGACCATCAAATCTTCATATTGATAAAAATCAAGAATAAATGAATTCAATTTGAAGATGGGTACAACTGGTACTCCTTCATGGAGCTCTACATCTTCGACTAACCATGTTACTAAAACCGGAAACAACAGGTAATCTCCTAGAGTTAGGTTTGTAATCTTCTTTGACAGTCTATCAAGTTCATTACTCAACTCCTGAGTTCTTACTTTTTGTTTGTCAGCAGCTTTTCTCAGAGCTGTTGCTTTCCCACTTCGCACTCCCCACATCTTAGCATCTATTGATACAATTGTTTGTCCTTTCACCCCGATTACATCTATCTCCATACCATGCATCAATGAATTTCCACGACGACGGAAACTCTCCACACATCGGAATGAATTCGCAGACAGAATTGATGCAACAAATCCCTCAAAATCCTTCCATGTTAGCAAATTGACAATTCCAGCTATACTGCCTCCCATTTGCACTGCCTTCTTTGCCAGTTCTATTCTCTGAGTCCTATCAATCTGAATTGTTCTCTCAGTGGTCCATGTTAACCCAAGTTGCTCTAATATCTCGTTGTTTAGTGAAGTTGAATTTTGAAGTACATCACTTGTCTTGGTCTTTTTCAGAACCTCCACTATTGCATCGAGAATATCTGATGTCATTGCTATCTTCTCATTACCGCGCTAGTTTATAACCTCAATTGAATACAGTGACTTAGGTGGGCACATGTCTGAAAAAGAAGGATGGAACCGAGTACTCAAAGCCTTTGAAGATTGGATTTATTATGAGAGTAGCGATTTTGGACCTTATACTGGTTATTTCTCTCTCGAGAACCTCAGAGACCTCACCAGTGAGGAGCGAATGAGTTGGATGCAATCAATGTATGATGAGATCATTCCAGGCCGAGTGGAACGGTGCCGAAATGCTGGCGTTGCTTTTGAAGACTTCCTACCGTATATGCCTGACCCAAAAGCACGCGAAGTTGTTCAATCCATGATTGATTTAACACAAGTCCTCTCCGACGACATGTTAGGCATGAGCGATACAATGCACTCCATGAAGGAAGAATACGAATCTGGAGGTTTAGATGAAATTATGCCTCATCTTACTGATCTTGCTGAAGCAGAAGAGAACATACGTCATCACATGAGCCTTTTCAGTCAAGGATTTGGAAAACTAAGAAGTATGGGCCTAGAAATGCCTGATATTGAATAAGATTCGATTAATTTTTGAGCTTCGGACAAAATTTAAGTATAAACTAGGTTTTGACCAAATTGACCCTGACTAAAAGAGGTGAAAAACGCAATGGGTACTGAATCAACAAATGCTGCCCATCAATATCGGGTCTCGAACACAAAAGGTGACTACCATCCAGCGGGTGACCGCCAAATTAAGTCACGAGGTGAATGTGTTCTTAGGTGACCGTAAGGTCTCGACGACTGCTTTTCAGAGTCTTGCTGCATCGTTCTTCAGATTAGCAGAAACTAGGTTGAGCGATACACAGAAGCAGGTGTTATGCATGAGCCACAGGTTGCTCAAATATCATGAGCTGACTCTGACATCGCTCGCAGATCAGGTTTCACGTCGAACTAATGTTGCATATAGTACTGTGAAGTGGAACCTACGGTCACTGAAGAACATGGGGCTGCTGACTGGTGGAAATCTGAGTAGCAAGGGACAGATTGCAGGTCTGACAGAAGAGGCCCAGATGCTGGCAGACTATCTAGAGGCCACTCTCTAGCATATGGGGACTTGTGAAGTCCCCTTCTTTTTTTTAAGACTATCAGCGGAAGACCCCGGGTGCTTCCCAGGCCTCAATGAGAGCTGCTGCGCTTTACGCTCCCATGTCATCGTATTTTCCTACTGAATTGCTTCCATCCTTCGGGGATGAGAGCTTCGACCTCTTTGAGACTGGTCGCCGAGGCTATGACGATGTCGATGGCTCCAGTCTCTTGAGGTACCAAGTCTCCAAGATTCCACTGGAGTCCAGTCGCCACATCCATCGGACCGAGTTTAAGATTGTTACGTAGATCCGGAGCTTTTTCATGTACCCGCAGCTTGTTTGGATTTGATATTTCCCACCTGTCTGGGTTTGGGCGAGATGCCACCCCTACTGCTAAGGGATTGCCATCATAAACCGCCATGAGCCCCTTTTTAGGATCATAGACCCCTTTGTCATCTTTATAGCTCGCTGGACCCCCGATATCGAAATCGATGAACTCAAAGAGTTTGACATTCTTGATCATCTGTTCAGATACGTTCGTGGTCTTGTGCCGTATTAGCATGAACGGTTTGTTGTAGCTCCAGACTTGAAGGTCTACGCGTGTCGCTGGCACTCCATCAAGTAGAGGTGAATGAGTAAGAGAAACATCAAGTTTTCCCTTTCTTGTCGCCTCACTCATTACAGAGAACGCTTCGTTTTCAGTAGACGCAGCATGACAGTAAATCTCATCGAGATAGTACGTCTGCCAAAAACCACCCTTGTACCCTGTAGGATTCCGGAGTAGCAAGCGATCTTTTCCGTGGGAATCTATCAGACTGAGCCGCTTCATGAAGAAACCCAGACTACCTCGGCCTCAGGTTACGCACTCAACGCAGTATGTGAGGTCTAGCCTTGGCTTCCGGTTTCCGGTTTCCAAGATCTCAGACATGACTGTTCACACTACCAATGCTGTGAATCCCTTATTTCATTCTAATATAAACGTCGTGATGATTTTTCGAATTACAATGTTTCACACTTCATAAAGTTGATAAACCCACCAAAAAGCCCACTCATATCTGGGTGAGTTTTCAAATGACTAACCTCAATGTCGAACAGCTTCAGAAATGGTATCGAAAACAACTTCGAAAACAATCAAAGGACTTCATCAAACAGGCTGAAAAAAGCTACAAGATTGTTGAAGCTACCTTAAAGGATATTGAGGAGTTATCAAAACAATTCCAAGAGGAAGAAGATGAGGAACTCGAATCAGGGGGAATTGCAGCAAGGTTTGCTCTGAAGATTGAGGAGATTGTTTCTGATTTCTATGTTGACAAGGAGATTACATATGAGAATACTGAAGCAATGCAAAACGAAATTCAACGTTTCATTCAGGAATTATGGGGCGCAGGAGCTAGATGGATTAAACGGATGGACAAACGGTACAAGAATGTTATCAAGACACTTGATACCTACATGAAGGAACTTGCACGAGAGATGAATAAGATTAGCAAGCTACTTTATGAATATGGATGGGTGAAGGATTTAGAACGTATTGGAGCCCGGATTGATACGCTTCATGACTTGACATTCAGCAAAGAAATTTTCGAGGAACAGATTCATCAAGTTCGTGATAAGATTCAAACAGCTCAGTCTGAATTCGAGGCTGCGCAAAGGGCTTATGATGAATTCACCGAGACTTCCAATGTTGCAGAACTTCTTAGCCTTGATGAACAATCAGACCATGTTGGAAGCATTTTGAGAATGAAGCTAAATCCTCTGAAAAAACAAGTAAAGAAGTTCCTTCAACATGATACTGGAGTTCGGGTTGGACCCGCTGGTCAAAAGGCTCTGATCGACTACTATGATGATCCGTATCAGGCAATAGTAGAGGAACCGGATGGATATCCTGGTTTACTTGAAGGGTTGTCTGGGTTAGAGGAGGCAATTGAGTCAAATAAACTGCCTTTGAAAGATCGGCTTGCACGCAGAGCTGTAGAAGAGATTGAGGTTTTGAAGAAGGGAGGGCTGACGAAACTTCAGGTACAGGCAAAGGAGATAGAAAACAAGCGCCATACATATGCTGGATCAGATGTGTATTCTAAGAGTGAAGAACTTCAGAATGCTTTAGATGAAGCAAAAAGGAATCTGGAGTATCATAGTAATGATATGCTGCGAATCAGAGATGAAATCATGAAGCAGATTGATAAGGTTAACGAATTCAAGACTCGTATTGAGTCTGAGATTCATGAGGCTTTTGATGAGAAAGTCACAATTCAGGTTGAGGTCAGTCTTAAACCATTACTAGATTTGACCTAACTCTAGGAGTTTGTCATATTGAGGCTCCTTGTTACCTCTGAGAAAGATGTCGCAAGTCTAACAATAAAAGACGTGCTCATCAATGAGTATGGGTTCTTCAAAACCGACAATGTGTTTGAGGACAATACGATATTCTCTAACGGAGAGGATGTTCAACTTATAACATCACAACGTGATGAGATTCATTGTGATCATTTAGAACATCATTTTGACGCCGATGTTTTTATTTTCTGTTCTAGGCATCGTGCTGAATCAGGAAAACCTGCATTATTAGTGCACAGCACTGGGAATCTTGGAAGCTCTGCAGATTTTGGCGGGTTCCCTCATCAACTCTCTGTTGCTGCACCGTCACTTGTTTCTGCTGCACTGAAAAAACTCTACGAAACGCGAAATGAACTGGGCCTTGATGATTTTGATGTGTCCCTCGAGGTTACTCATCACGGTCCCACATCAATGAAGACGCCAGTTGTATTTATCGAACTCGGAAGCTCTGAAGAATATTGGACAAATCGAGATGGCGCCCGAGCTGTAGCTGCAGCAGTGATGGACTGTACAACCGAACCTCTCTCTGGAGATGCTGTCATTGGTTTTGGCGGAACCCATTATGCTAGTAAATTCAACAAGATTGTATTAGAAAAGGGTTACAAGATTGGCCATATGGCTCCAAAGTATGCAATAAATGACCTAACTCCCGATGTTTTGAATCAGATGATTACTCGTTCATCGAATCCAATAGTATCAGCTATAATTGATTGGAAGGGAATGAACTCTGAGAACAAGTCTCATCTTCTCCCGATGCTTGAAGACACTGAAATTGAAGTAATTCGTGCGAAGAATGCATAATATTGACGAAGTGATTACACTCCCGAAAGGCTAATTACACTCTCTGACACAGAACGAATATTATTGCCACCTTAGTAGGGGATGCTTTTGGCCACCGACAAGAACGAGGCTGCAATTGAAGAAATCCAAAAGAAAATAGATGCTTTATCTAATGAACTTGGGAGTCTACGTGATGAGCTCAAGAATATGGGTTCTTTGTCAGAATCGGACAAGACGATTGACAAAAAACTTGATGAACTAGCAAAGACACTCAAAGGATTTGATAACACTAAGAAACTGGATGAAATCACAAAATCAATCACTGGATTTGGTGATAGTCTTAAGGAATTAAATAACTCCAAAGAATCTGCTGTGATAATAAAAAAACTTGATGACATTCTTATCACTCTAGCTGAATCCGAAGTTGTTCCAAAGAAACTGGATGATCTTCAAAGCTACGTCGCAGAGTTTTCAGGTATTGAAGAAAAAGTTCAGGACCTCGCGAATCAATTTGATGAAACCAAAGAGATCGTTGGGATAATTGTCCGACAGCTCGATGATATAGAACGGAAATACAATATTGCGATAGATAAAGTCACGGAAGCTGTTGAGAAACTTACAGAGTTCGTAAAGACTGAGGCTGCTGAAGCCAAGAAACCCAAGGAATCCTCTAGTGAACCGGAAGAAACGAAGCCAAAGATAAAAGTTCCAGACATGGCTAATTTGCCATCAGCTATTGATTCACTCATGGATGACTTGGCTTCTCTCGTAACACCTCAAACTGAAGCAACTGAAATGGCAGAAGCTCTTGAGGAAGTACGTGATGAACTCACAACAATGATAAAAGGACATACTCCCGTGCTGTTCCAATTTGGCAAACGAGCTCGAGAATTGAAATCTTATCCACCCACTGCTACTCTAAATGAAAATGATATTGCAAGTCTAAGCAGGGAAATCAAGTCATGGACAAGCAAACTCAAAGAAGCGGCAAATGAGAGTTGATTTTCTCATACACTGAACGAATTATCTGAGTTCCTTTCACATAGGTTTATCTTTTTCAAACCACAATGCGCAACTTGACTCACCTTATGTGATTTCAAATTAAACGAGTAACAAAAAGAGCTGGACCAGTCCAACTCGTGTTGATACAACGTCTCAGTGGTTGACATTCATGAATCTAAAAAAACACAAAGAGGAACTAGCAGAAAGAATGGGTCTTCTTGATGCTGCAGCTGATAACCAAATAGCTTTGGAAATGATTGAACTACTTGAGAATAAATGTATAGAGTGTCAGGAAGATCGATTAAGTTGTACTGTTAGGCCTGCTTGTAAAAACAGGAATTTCTTGAATGCGTTAATAGAGATAGGTGTCACACCTCAAGATCTACCCAGCTTTTGTTACAGTCAGTATCTTGAGCAGATACGTCGTTATATTCTCGATAATAAAGGAAGAGAAATGGAGGATAGAAGGATACCGATCAAGGATTTACTTTCAACGCTTAATGTCAGTTCTATCCGTCATTTCACTACTAAATTCAAGAAAATCTGGAAGAACTTTTCCAGTGCACATGAGGACAATGAAATGCTTGTGATTGGTGATGACCTCTTGTTCAGTTTTGATTTCGCCAGAGGCATTGTGTCCTTCAATCCAATACATGAGGAAATTCCCAACTTCAAGGTATTCAAACTCTACTGCAAGATTTTCTCTGAGTACTATGGTCTGAAAGCAGACGCTACCGATTTGACTCTAAATTGGTGGCTTCTTGCCATAGATGTCGAGGATTACACTCTTAGTAGTGCAAAGAGTCAGCTTAAGGCTGGGTCAATAAAAGGCTTTGACGAAGTTTACGCGACTGAGATTGAAGATTCTGTCAAAATTCATGCTGAAGTAATCGCTGATGACGAATCATCAACTCTCCAAGTAGGTCAATTGAGAGATCTATTCAGTCGAGTGTCAAAGTTTGAGAAGCAAGAATAAACTGACAGTAGACTAAATGCTGTATAGCTTTACAGTGTCAGTGGTGGGATAACAAATGAGTGATGAAGCAGTTACGGAAGTAGTATCCGTTTTGAAAAAAAATCTGGGCATAACAAATGTCGAGTCCAAGGTAATACTACCTGTTTACCTTGGTGGGAATATGACTGCTGGTGGAGTTTCTCTCATGTCTGGTGAGAAATTATCAACAGTCAAGAACGCCCTCAAACGGCTTGTAGACAAAGGGATGATACATGAAATAGAAGGCATAGTTCCAGTATATCGTTCTATACCTCCAAATCTGGCACTTTCTGATGAATTGTCAGATGTCTTGAAGGAGGTACAAGATCTGACGGAGCTCTCGAAGAAGACGTTTAGTACAAAGAGCAAGGAGATAGACAAGAATGTGGAGAAGGTAGTTTCTTCTCAGAAAAAAACCTTAGATGTTGTACGTAAGTCTCTATCTAATTACGAAAACGAAATGCAGGAGCTGGTTCATGGTCGTATTGAACAGGTTAAGACAACCGCCACTGGGGTGATGACTGATTTGTCAGAGGACGTTGAGGACATCATGAACAAATTAGATACTGCATTAGATAATCGTCTCGGAGCAAAACTTACAGAGTTGCAGAAAGAGATTGACAAAAGCCAGGTCCAATTAGAGAAAGAAACGAAACGAATTTCCCGTGAGTTCGATAAATGGCTAAAGACAGAAAGAACTACAACTCTGACAAATATCTCTGAGTTCGAAAAGAAAGCGAAATCCCTCACCTCTTTGGCTGCGAACGCAGTCAATAAGGCTCTTGCTGCTTCATCCGATTCACTTCAAGGT
This sequence comes from Candidatus Thorarchaeota archaeon, assembly GCA_048882965.1. GTDB lineage: Archaea > Asgardarchaeota > Thorarchaeia > Thorarchaeales > Thorarchaeaceae > SMTZ1-45. The sequence goes on along the minus strand of JBHLRC010000018.1, from coordinate 4,517 downwards.
ATCGCCAATGAAATGACAACCACACTTAGCTCGATGACCTCAAATGCTTCAGACAAGGGAGTCGAGATTCTCAATTCAGTTTCAGAAGATCTCACTCAGCTTCTGGCTCATTTAGAGGATGAACTAAGCCAAACATATTTGGCAGGGCAAGAATCCATGCGGGAAGTCTTAGAACAAGCTCGAACTATCCCCACCGAGTTCAGTGAGTTCACAAAAAACAAGATTCTAGCTTCTGTTGAGCTAGTAGACGCAGTAAGTGGTGAGATTGAGGACTGGAAGAAAGAAGTCACCAATTTCATGGAAATAGCTTCTCAAGGCGTAACCTCTCAACTAGAACAAGTGGCTAAAACTGATGCAAACTATATTGATGTTTTGAAAAGTACACTCACATCACATGTCGAGAAACTAAATGGGATGATACGCGAGGAATATCATCATATCCAGAATCTTGCCACAAGTCTGGGAGCTGATTGCGAAACCACACTGGCAGACTCTCGTGTACTGATGCTTGAGTTGCTTGAAACACAGAATGTTGCTGAACAAGCGAATTGTGAGGCTGCATCCAAAACACTCCATTCTGAACTAGATAAATGGGTTGCTGGAACAGTCCAAACAATAGAGAAGAATCTGAAAACAACATCTGACGATATATCAGTCATTCTAGATACAGAGTCAAGTGAATTACACACATTGGCTGGAGCAATGAACAGTAGACTGAAATCTGCTTTCAATTCTATCATAAAATCAACCACCGCGAAGAATGAGACTTTGATTACTTCAGTAAAGAAGACAAGTGATGATTTTGAGGCAAGTGTCGGTTCTACTTTGGAGGAATTGATCAATAGCTTTGCAGTTACCACTGAGAAACAGGTTCGTGATTCAAAGAAGCTCTATGAACGTTTACGAGACCGTCTTGACAAAAGAATGAATCAGAGAGTCACCACAATAAGCTCTCAGGCTGACAGGATAGAAACCGAGATTCAATCTATAATAGACCAACAGGTGACACGAATCGACGACCATACTACGGGAATACGTGAAGAATTCCATACTCATTTGGAGGATATCACGAAGCGCTTCATCACTCTGACCCAAGGTATCGAGGCTACCTTCAACGGTCTGCTTTCTAGTCAAACGGTAGAGGCTCGAGATTTAATCGCTTCGACTCATAGTGAATTCAAGACTGCTTTGAAATCCGAGATGGCAGGCCTAAAAGATGACGCTTTGAAACTACAACAGGAATATTCTACGGAGCTTGGATTAAAGATAGAGGAGGTTGCCTCTTCGGTAGCTACAGCAAAACATGCACTTGAAGAGCTAGCTGAGAAAAAGAAACTTGAAATATCTGAAAGTATGACTAAGGCGCTTTCAACACTAGAAACCTCCATTCGTAGTACCGAAGATAATCTGCGTGGTATGGAGGAAGGCACCATAACGCAATTCACCGAGAATCTGGATCAAGTCAGCAAAGAATTCAATGAAACAGTTGATAGTGCGCGCGATACAATCACCGAACGGTTGGACAATATTAGATCTACTACAACCTCCATATTAGAAACAAGTACAACTGCAGCAAAGGGGGTTGCAGATGCATTCATTGAAGACCAGAAAGACCACAAGCAGCGATATTTAGCGGATTCGAGTAAAAAGATGAATCGTCTTGCTACAAAAAGAGTGAAAGCATCAAAGATACAAATCGAGGAGTTTCGCACTGAATTATCAGAAAGTCAGACTGCTGGTGTCAAAGGTAGAAACGCTACCAAAGAAGATGTAATTCAAGCTGTTGACGAGAGAAGAGCTGAAGTGACACAAGCATTTGATGCTGCATCTGTCTGGGTTGACTCCACGGTTTCTAATATGTCAACCTCATTAGATACCTTTGGCACAAAATTGAGTAATGAAATCATCCTCATGCAAACAAATCTCCAGAAAGCCAGTGCTGAGGCATCAGCTGCCATACTTGAACGTGGAAATTCGGATATAGACAAATTTGCAGATATAGCATCAACACTCTTTCAAGACGCTGAATCTTCAGTCACAACACGAATCGAGGACTTTGGAGAGAGTTGTGCTGCTGCGTTGGTTGAGGGCAACGAGGCATTCACAGCATTACCAAACTCAATGGCTGAAAGAATTGCGAATGTCGATAAGGTGGTTATCAAAGAGTTGAATCAACACTATGGGATGGTTGCTGAGAAACTTTCGTCATCATTCACAGAATTTCAGAGATCCGCAGAATCTGCTTCAGAGGAATTCCGTAATCTACTTGAAGAGTCATCAATACAGACTACAGAGAAACGAAATAAGGCAATAAAATCTGTTCAGGAAAGTTCGAATTTGACCAATCAACTCGCAGCTAGAAAGCTAGAGAGCATAGGTCTAGAACTAAAAACCCAACTAAGTACTCAAACCTCGACCTTTATTGAGAAAGCCCATTCAGATTTGGATGCAAAGAATCAGGTTCTGACTGAAATTGTCACAAGCGCTAGCAATCAAGCGAGTGAAGGCATTACCCTTCTCCGGCAGACTCGAAATGACTCTCTCACAAAGTACACCGATCAGGTAGACAAATCAATACGTCGCTGGTCAAACACACAAAAGAAAGAGATGGCTACTCTAAGTGACAATGTGCAGGAAACAATCGATGGTGTCACTAAACTCACTTCTAGGGCTGTTGAGAACCTCAAAGCAATCCATGTAGCTGGTACGAAATTACTTGATGTTTCAACAGATAGAACATGGTATCTCAGCGGTATGGAAGAATCTTGTGCTCATATCACTGATATGGCTCTACGGGCAAATGAGTCAATTGTAGTTTCAGTTCATGATGTGGGTTGTCTTGATTTAAAGAAACTAGCTAGAGTGAAGACACCAAAACGGAGAATCCTCATTGTTCCTGAATCTGAATATGAAGACCCAGCACTGGAAGCCATGGACGGTTGGCGTATACGGCAAACAAAAACCCCGATGCTTCTAACAGTAGCTGATGATCGAGAGATTCTCATCGGAGGAGCGACCGATTCCGATACACCGATAGCTGTTGTATCGGAGGATGATGCTTATCTCAAGCTATTCCATGATGTTCTGGGACCAAGGCTAATTCGCAGAGCTACGTCATGATTGAAGATCCTTTGTGTAAACAATAGCATCTTCATCAAAGTAATACCCGGCAATCTTTCCCGATGCTGTGAAGCCACTCGCCTCATAGAGTGCCCTCGCTGCGGTGTTACTCTCTCGAACTTCCAAGCGACAAAGCTTGGTGTGCAAAGTTATGAGTTGCTCAACAACTGATAGTAGCATTCTCCGACCGTTGCCCTTCCTACGTTCATTTGGATGAATTGCTAAGTTGAGAATGTGTCCTTTTGCTGTCCTCCTATCAACTTCCCAAACTGTATAACCAATTACCCTATTATTCAATTCAAGAACATCCATGAATAAGGTCCCTGATTCTCCAGAGGACACCTGTCCTTTCCTAATGCAAATATTAAGAAAAACTGTATACTCCCAAGCGACAGGAAAACTCTGTCTCTCAATTTGCATGATTTCGTCAATGTCTTTCAACTGCACTCTCCGGATCACGAAATCGCTACTCTCCTACAGTTGCTAAAATGAAACATTATCACTAAAGTCATCCTCAACGCTTTTGCCGCAAGAAGGACAATAAACCGCATTTTCAGGAAGAGGACTTCCACAATACTTGCATTTTGTTCCCGCACGAAGATATTCAGGTCTATGAGTCTGAGAGAAGCGAGCATCATCTAACCAATTCCTATTAACCCACCAGAAGAATATCATTACTACGAAGAGAGCTGAAATCATAAGAAATGGAGCTAGGTTCCCAGTAAAGAAGAAAGGGAAGATAATGAACGTGCCGCCTTCTCTAAAAGTTAAAAGTGCTAGCCCCAATCCGACTAGGATGAATCCGATAGTAATTAGGTATAGGTCTCTTAACGCCAACTGGAATCCGCCATCGCAACTTTAGATGATACCTCCTTCTGTCACTGCTATTAACCTATGCTTTCGAGCTCAATACCCTACTTTGAAAAGTGCACACAAGACATATCAGCAGTATGTATTATATTGGGTGTGCTACGCCATCACTGTAATTGTCATTTATGATGAATACAATTTGGTGTGGGGGTTTGTGACGATGACTCCAGCAGACAAGAAAAAGTCAAACAAAGCCAAATATCTCTTTAAGATAACAGTAGTCGGACCTGACGATTCACTTCTAGAGAGCTTTCTTTCGACTTTTGATCCTGTTGTAAAAGTTGATGGGATACGGATAGTTTCTGCAGACCATTCTACAGACGATTCAGATGTTCGAGCTGTTTTCATGTCCCCCAAACATGCTGCTCTTGACATCCTTCTTTCTTTGACCTTCAAAGGTGCAAATGCAGTGGTCATTGTTTTAAGAGAGCCAGACCCTGAGCTGGAAAAAATATATCGTAATGAAATTCGAGAGAACTGTGGAGCTAGAATTCCTACCCGAGTTTGCACCATCGGCTCTTCAATCG
>JBHLRC010000017.1:0-34323 GCA_048882965.1 Candidatus Thorarchaeota archaeon | reverse complement strand
GCTTGAGTGCTTTCAATGTTCCAGCATGATCTTCAAAGACCCAGCTTGCTCCCAAACACATTGCAACATCAAATAGTTCTCCTGATTCAGGTCGATACTTAGCACCATCCAATTCAATGAAGGTTAAATCGGATTCAGGAACTCTCTTGAGATGTTTCTTCTTACAATCATTGATACAAAATGGAGATAGATCAATTCCCACGCCTGAAATTTCATATTTCTCTGCTAGTCTGACTAAGACCTCTCCCTTTCCACATGCGATATCAAGAATTCGAGTATCTTTTGGTAGGTTGAGAAGTTGACAGAATCGTTCGAATTTCTCTTCACTCATTGGATTACAGAGTACATGATGCTTGTGTGTAATGTCATAATACTTCCATTTGTCCATTTACATCAACTCCATACCTGTTGACTCAAAGATACTCTTGGAAATAAATATCCGAGGGTTCAAATCCCTCCTGGCTCGCCATCTCTTCTTATTCTATATCCCTCTACAATTATTGAGCAATATTGAGCTATTTCAAACTTTCAAAGAGCTTTTGTGCATTTTCAAATATAATATTCAACACATCGCGCAATGGTCTACAATATCGCACGAATACACGAATTGTCTATGAATAAGTGCGTCATGCCAAGACTACTTTGTTCTAGGGATTCAAGACTAATCCTACGCTATAGGAGAGGAGAGATATTGAAAGAAAAGGGATTTAGAAGGATGAAGACCGTTTCAGGGATTGTAGCTATGCTGATTTTTCTTAGTATGTTTTTTGCAGTAGCAACAAATAGAGTAGCAGCAACGACCCCTGAAATTGAAATAATTGTTGAGGAAGGGAACATCACTGACCATCTCTGGTCATCTGATGGATCAAAGATAGCATATATCGTAAGTCCTGAGGGACACTTCTGGGGTGACCTTTGGATTGCAGATTGGAATGGAATAGAGGTCACGAACAAGCATGTGATTTATCCTGAAGCCGATTATAATGGTCTAGAAGACTGGAAAGGTGACTGGATTCTCTTCAGGATTCGTAAAGAGGATGGTACTCCTACTGTATATTATGGTCGTAACGAGCTCTGGAAAATCAGGGCTGATGGGAGTGATCTTACCCAGATCACATTCACCTATACGAACGGCATAAAGGTCGGGGAAAATGGATATTACTATTTCAGAGGGTCTGCAGGTTATGGTAGATTCATTCCCGGGACAGATCTTGTGTACTTCTCAGCTCACGATGGAAATGGATGGTACAGACCAATTGTGTGCAATGATGACGGTACAGATGGATGGTACTATGTCAGTGGTTCAAGCCATACATATTCCTTTACCACAGGCATCTCACCGACTGGTAACAAGCTCGTATGGGGCAATGCTTGGGGATGGAATTGCCCTACTGAAGCCCTAATGGTGTGTAATCCAGATGGTTCCGGTAGAGCCCAAATTGGATCATTCGCGTATCGTACCACACCTCTTGTGTTAGCTGACGGTGGTACAGTCGTCTATAATTACATTGGAACATGCGGCATAGGAGAACCACCCCTGGCCGGTATCATATATGCAATGGATATAGACGGTAGCAATCCGATAACGGTTATTGATGATGAGTACTACAATCGCTGGGAGAACTATGATCCTGTTGATGCACAAGCGTTGTTAATGACAAGCGACCGCGATCCAGATGGCAACATACACATTTTCAAGATAAACTTGGACGGTACGGGCATTGAACAGCTGACAAGCGGTCCATACGATGATAGTGGCGCAAGTTATTCCGTTAATGCACACGAGCTTTTGTATCTACGGACACCCATTGATGAAGGACCACGTCAACTAGTCATTAGAAGACTAATCCAGATTGTTGAAATTGACATCAAACCAGGTAGTCTACCCAATAGTATTAACCTGAAATCCAAAGGAAAAGTTCCAGTAGCCATACTAACCACCGATGATTTTGATGCATCAACAGTTGATCCCTCCACGGTGCTATTTGCAGGGGCCAGTCCATTGAGATGGCACATGGAAGATGTGGATTGTGATGGTGATCTGGATTTAGTCTTTCACTTCAAGACGCAGGAACTTACTCTCACCCATAGCAGTACTGATGCGACCTTAACCGGTGCGACCTTTGAATTTGGACCAATCCAAGGAACCGACTCTGTAAGAATCGTTCCTCCCTAGATTCATTGATTCTACTGAAAATGTTCCGGAGGAGCCATGCGCTCCTCTCTCTTTTTTTCTACAATTGTTCTTTACTACAAGTTGCTGAATTTCAGATTCTAGCCAAAAACCCCACCTGGCCCGCCATCTTGTTAGTAATCTTAGTCCTCAGGAAACAGAATTCCCATCACAAGCAGATTGTGGTACTTGTTGTCTGCTCCAAAATAAGCATCCCTCATTACACCCTCAATCTCAAAACCAAGTTTCTTGTACAATTTTACAGCTGCTTTGTTGTCTTCCACAACGTCGAGACTTATTCTATGAAGATCCTTATTTCTAGCCAAAGTGAGAAGATGGTTGGTCATTTCTGTTCCCAGTCCAACTCCATGGAAATCTTGATGGATGTATATCATCATCCCACCAACTCTCCTCAATCTCGGACGAGGATCCTGATAGACCGCAGTAATACCAACAAGTCTGTCTGTGGAGAGTGCGACAAGAGAGAGTCCAGTTTTGCTGCCAGTCATCCATCGGTCGATTTTTGGCTCATCATAGGGAGGATTGCTCCAAAAGAGTGCATTTTCTGACATACTGGCAAACATTTCCATTAATAGTTCCTTGTCATCAGACCTTAGTAATCTGAGTACAACCTCTCTACCATCTGCTAATTGGACATCCAGCTCTTCCATATTTCATCACATCTACGGGATTGGATTTGGATTTAATCTCTAAGTATCATTGGAGCCTTGGGAATCAATGCTCGTTCAATCCGTATTGCACGAGGTGCGCACTGAAACTCACAAGCAGTGCAATCGATGCATCGGTCAGGATGCACCAGTTCAGCCTTTCTCTCCTCTCGAATAATACTCCAGACTCCTCTCGGACAGACCTTTGTACATTCCTCGCAACCTGTGCAAGCATCATAACTATAGACGATCATTGGAATATCACCTCAGAATATCCCCCCGGGATAGTAGTAGCCAAGTAAGAATAACAACGTGAGTCCAGCTAGTCCAACTACGATGTCACGAATCATCTGATCATTCCCAAGGTAGGGTGTAGCGCCTCCCCAGTTGAATCCCACATACATAGACAGTCCCATGATAGTTAGACCTGATGCATCTAGCCAGACAATTGGAGTGCTAGTCATCGCTAAGATAATCAACTTCCAGACAAACAGAGATAGCAGTCCTGTGATGAATCCTCTCACCAATCCTGATGATGTAGGCATCTTCGGGTCTACTAAAGCCATGAACGTCCCGAGAAGATATGTCCCTCCTAGTATGAAAAGCAGATTTGACCACCAATAGGAAAACCATGAGGACACTGGACCGCCCAAAAAAGCGAGTAACCAGAATATTGGAGTCATTATCAGAAAGATTGCAGTTTCGAACACTAGATGACCAGTATTCTCTTCAAGACGATGTTTCAAATCGAATGTAACATAACTCTGCTCTGGAGTCTTTTTGTGGTCATTCTCAATGAATTGACCAACATCATCTATCTCGACGGGTCCAAATTCAGCTCTCCATCCATGATTTGAGAGAACTGATTTGGAAACCGCACTAGCAACGAGTTGAGGAAGTATCAGTCGTCGATGAGAGACCTTACTCTCGAGTCCCGAGTTCTCAATTTCGTTTAGAACCGAATCTGTATCAACATGACCACCGCGACTCCCGCACCATGCATTTATGCCATGAGAGTCAACAACAAGAAGATGACATTTTAGCTGCTGTTGTTCAATAGATTGAATGACGCGGTGAACAGTGAGATAGTAGTTCACAGTGACAAGAACAGGCGCCTCTGAATCAGCACCATTGAAGGAGTATATTCCTGGATCCCACTTGAATGCAAGACCCGGCCACATAAGTTCACTAAAAAGAATGCATAGATAATACTTCAGACCTTTCTTCAATCAGCTCGCCTCCGCGACATAGAGTACCAGGAGTCCACCCATGAACTGGACTTTGTACCTGAGTGTCAATCCTGCGTTTTTCATTGCCGCTGCAACCTTATGATATGGATGATATCCCAATCCTGTCAGTTTTCCCACAATCCAGTAGCTAATCCGTCTTATTTGATTCACAATACGAGCGAAGAGTATACCACGGGGTTCACCCTCGCCACCAATGATTATAGTACCACCGGATTTTACATGATTTGTGGCGGCTTGCACAAATTTCTGTACTTCATCCTCCTGAAGCTCGCTGACCATTAGTGTGCTTACGACTATATCAAAAGGGTCCTTGGCAAGATTAAGGTCCAGTGCATTTCCAAGTTCAAATTTCACCCGTCGACCCAGGTTCATCTTCTTGCTCTTCTTCTGAGCAATCACCAGCATTGCTTCGTTGGTGTCTATACCGATTCCTCTAACACCTCTCCGACCAGCCTCAATGAGGAGATCTCCTGTTCCACAGCCAATATCAAGAACTCTACTTCCTCTTGGAAGAAGTTCCCTGATTATGTACTCCATCATTGCCTTGTTTTGCCATAGAGTTAGAATCCCTATCCAACGGTCATATTGATGTGAAGCCATCCCCTCAGAGAGTTTCATCAGAATTGTTGCCACACAATCATCCATCTTCTCTTTTCTGGGGCGTTTTTTCATCTTTTCGGTTTCTCAACAACAGTTGTTGCAGATTTTTTTATTCACTATTACAAAATTTGCTTTAATCCTATTCTCTATTATATCATGACCATCAGATAATCTGGGTAATTAGTATGGAAGGAGTACTCAGAACAGGCACAGGTGAAATCCGTTTCTTCTGGAAACTTGCAGTAACTCTTGTACTGATTATTGCACTAATCGTCATCAGTAGACTCAGTTTGATACTTGTAGTCCAATTGGTCTTCCTCTCACAGGGGACGCCTTCTTCTGTTGCTTTTCAAAACGCGCAACTCTTTGTGGCTGAATCAGCTGAAGGTCAGGCGATTGCGAGTTCGTTGGACCTCCTCTTGATGCTTTTACTGGTTATCGTCGTGGTCACACGCATTGAGAAACATGATTTTCGCTGGGACATCATTGGTCTGAATCTGAAACGCGATACCATTCCTTTCATGATATTTGGTTTGGTCATTGGATGGAGTCTCTTTCTCGGAGCTATTGTCGTTGGAATATTTCTCAACTCACAAATGTTCCCGTTTCTACCTGATTTCAGTCAATGGCCACTCTTGAGCACACTGGTAGCTTCGATTATGTTCTATGTTCTAAATGGCTTCTGGCAAGAGATTGTATTTCGAGGATATTTGCAGACTCGGGCAGTTGAGGAATATGGCCGGATATTTGGAATTGCAGCGGTTACGTTGGTCTTTGTAATCTTCCACGGACTAGTTCAACCCCTGACACCCATAGGAATCCTCTCAGGTTGTCTGCTATTCAGTTTCATCGGGTTACTATACGAAAGAACCAAGTCGCTCTATCTTGTGGGCGTGATTCATGTAGTTCTCAACTTCCTGCCTGTTTTGTTCAATATAGCATGGCAAGGATTGGAAACTGCCATCACAAATGGTATTGCGCTTCTGATCTTGATTCTGGTGACACATCAGACTGAGTAGAGGTTTCATTTTTCATCTACTATTGCTAATATGGACTGAAACGAGTTAAGATCCCGTAAAGATTCCCGAACTATTTACTTGGTTATTTTCTGCCCTGTCTAGTAGATGAACCACGAGGAAACAATCCAAATCTTTAGGGCCAATCATAGATGTGACTCGAAAAACGTGACGGTTCTCCTTAGATGCTCGTTCTGAAGATGGCTGCTGAAATGCTTCAACTATATCCTTCTCAAGAAACTAATGAGTGTACCCGGATACGGATGCTCACATTCATAACTACCGATATATGATGGCTATAGAATCAAATGAAGTCCTATCTTAAAGTGACACTACTATGGAAGTGATGATGAGAATGCCATCATTGACAGAGAAGCTTAAGCAACTGGCTCTAGAAGTTGGTTTTGTATCCATTGGCGTAACGAGCTCAGCTTTGCTTGATGACCTGCCCTATGGACCGGTAGGTCAAATCACAACTCTGCGACAACCCATCCAAGAGATGCCAGATGTAAAATCCGTGATACTTCTTACGTTCCATATTTGGGACAAAATATTCAACTTGGCAGTAGACCCTCCAGGGTGGCGCGGATATGGACTTCACACTCCTGATGAAGAGTTTGAAAGCTATTATCTTCCATACGAAATCATGAAGAACAAAGCATGGGAACTTGTTGATTTTCTCCGGAGGGAAGGATATGATGCTAGATACTCAATGAGAATTCCTTTGAAGACTACTGCAATCAAATGTGGTCTGGGTTGTCAGGGAAAGAGTACATTGTTGGTCACACCCGAACATGGACCAAGGGTGAATCTGATTTCGATTCTCACAGACGCAGAACTGGAGATAGACGAGCCGTTTGAGGAGAATCTGTGTGGTGACTGCAATCTGTGCGTGACAGCATGTCCAACAAAGGCACTTGCATCATACACGATCACAATTGAGAAATGCATGACCTACTCTGCCGAGTCACCATGTTCATTGGATGTTTCTCCCCATGTGCGTGAGATGGAGAAGAAACTGGTTTCACGACCGACACAGAACAGCTATATTGAATGTGCACGGTGCATGGAGGTCTGTCCCATTGGCAAAAAACAGGCTAAGACCAAATCTGCAGGATGAGTCAAGTTATTCCAATCTCTACAATCTGGATGTTTATGTTTCTAGACTTTCGCTAATCCATGCATGGAGCCACATCTTGGACTTATTATAAAGACAGTACTGTCATGAGTCGGTACCATCAACTGTCGGTACAAAGATTATGCTTATTTTTGAGTCAGTAGATTTGGTGATAAATATGGCTTGCACAACAAAGCAACAAACAATCTCTCTCATGGACGTACCTGAGTCAATTGAGAGTGAAACAAAGAGCGTTTCAATAGAGGTCGATGCTTATGATGAAGAAGCTAGAAACTATCGAAGGTATTTAGCCGAAAACGAAGCATTGCGACAGCTCGAGAAGAACAGAACAAATGCTCTGGTATCAACCAGAGGATTATCGTTTTTCAGGTAGACGTAAGAGGCGTACAAGCATTGATAGGATGGTATCAACGCAGATGCCAAGGATGGCACCGCCTCTTTTCTTCTTTTTTGACCAATCAGTAATCTAATTTTCCTCTCACACAAGAGCCATGGACTCTTTTCGGTCATGAGGCACTCGTCTGAAAAGCTGGATGTGTGGAATGAGTGCTGTGATTATTTTGTTCTCGGCCTTTTTCAGGTGCTCTAAAAAGGTCGTTCTTGAAATCTTCTCTTTGGACGCAATTGTCTGAAGGTCTGATCCTCTTGGAAACCTGAAATATCCCTGAGCATACGCAGTCAAGAGAGCATCTACTTGTTTATCGGTCAATCCCGAGAACAATGCGTCAGTTGTGAGTGTCAGAGAACTTGCGATGTAGCCATCGAATGGCTTCTTTCTGATGATTTCCACTTCAAACCCATTTTCTCTCAGTTTCGCAAGAAGCCTCTTGACATTCTCATGTTTGAAAGCAATCAACCTGAGGTGTTCCCATCCCTCCTCATAGGCTATTGGGGGAATCAGCAGAAGGTTTGGATCCTTGAGATAGTTCTGTACTGTGCCTGGTCCACCACATGCACACATCCGGGTGATGACATGTGTATTTCCTCCATTGTGTATCTCATCGACAATCTCAACGGATTTTGTAAAGTCATCACGAATCTCTCCATAGTCCTCTTGTTTTTGTAAGACCAGTTCTATAATGTCATACTCATCGTTACACCATTGAAAGATTCTGGTCGAGGGGTGGTCTTTGGTTATGAGGCCAAAGGGATTCTTGTATCTCGCTCTGAAAACAACTTCGAATAATGGCATACCTCTTCCCAGGACCAAGATTATTTATAAACTCTACCGACATATGTCGGGTATGGATTAACTGGTCTTATTTTGGAGCTTCGAGATCACTTCTTCAGCCTCAATCATCACTCTGTCCAATAACTCCTTCACTGTGGGTATGTCCCTAACCAGACCTACACCCTGACCACAAGACACCACGCCAAGGTCAATATCACCCTCTCTGTACATCGTCTGTGCTTTCTCCCCAGATGCAGCTTGAATGAGCTTGAATAGAGGGGCTCCTTCAGCCTCTAGTTCAAGCACATGCTGAGCAGCTTTGTTGTTCCACAGTCTGTGAGTGTTCCCAACAGAACGCAGAGCCAGAACTGTATCAGTTTCTGCTGCTTGAATAAACGCTTGTTTGAGATTGTCATGAATGGGACATTCTTTTGTAGCCATCATTCTTGTTCCCATGATCACTCCTTCAGCACCCAATGCCAAGGCTGCGGCAACACCTCTCCCATCAATTATTCCGCCTCCTGCAATCACAGGAATATCCAGAGCATCAACAACAGAAGGAGTCATCACCATTGTTCCTATATCCAAAATGCCAGTAGCTCCGCCATTCTCATATCCGACAACAGTCACTATGTCAGCACCCAAGGAGGCTCCCTTTTTCGCATATCTTACTCCAGCACATTTGTGAATCCAGATGGCACCGCCATCCCTGAACTTAGGAACTAAATCCTCTGGAGCCTTATGGCCACTTGTTTCAATGATTTTCACACCCTCATCCAATGTGGCATCCACATAATCTTCTAGCTTCTCTTGAGGCATTAGAGCAGGAAACAGATTGATGTTCACTGCAAAGGGTTGATCTGTGAGAGATTGCGTCTTCTTTATTGCATCACGCAGGTCCTCAGGAGTCTTGAAATTCGCACTGGCCAGTACCGCACAGGCGCCAGCATTACTGGCTGCTGCGGTAAACTCAGGATTGGAAATTCTCGCCATAGTCCCTGCGATTATCGGATACTTACATCCCAGTATTTCAGTGACTCTTGTCCTTATCATTTGACTCTCACCTGCGTCTATCTGCCACGAACTAGTATCCCATAGATAAATGTCGTCATAACTGAACCAATCTAAATTAGAAACGACAATGACCCAGTTTGGACTGACCTATTCTTAGGAAGAACCCATTGTGTCTTTGAGTTATCCACCCTCATCTACTCTGTCTTCATCCCACTTATCATGCTGAGGTTCTCTTTCCACTCAATATGATAGTAGTCTGGACAAAGACTCAGTCGGCATGACGCATTGTTGTGTATGCGTCAATGATACGCCATAAACCATGTACGACTACGAATGCAAGTGCACTCCACGTAATCATGTTCGCATATGTGCTTGATGTGATCAGTGTGCCGCCAATCTCGTAGATATATGGTACAAACGCAAAGATTAGGACAATTTCCAGTATTCCCATGATTAGCTGACCTACAAAGCGTGGCTTTGCCACTCCTTTCTTCATCTTCGTGATAACCCTCCTTTTTGGGCATTCACCTAAGCACAAAAGTCGTATTTAACTGATTACTCGAATGATTTTTTGTCTATTAGATGATTTTGTCTACATTAGAAACTGTTTGTTCCGTGGATGAAACAAACATGCCTATCCAGCCTTTCGACAACTGGAACAGAGTCCACGTACTTCAAAGCTAAAACTATGAGCCTCAAACCCAGCTTTCTCGTCTAGGTTTGGTACTATCTCCTCAATGGAAACACAATCAAAGTCCTCTATTTTCCCACAATTATTACACACTAGATTGATGTGAAAATCTGTTTTTGGATCATAGTGAGATGACCCATCTCTAAACCCCATCTCTCGAACGAGTCCCATCTCATAAAATAGTTGTAGTGTCTTGTACACCGTTGCCAGACTTATGGATGGATCTTTCTTTATTGCATACTCGTGAATGTCTGAAACACTCGGGTGTGAGCCAGCTTTCCACAGGGCTTCGTAGATTGCAATTCTCTGGGGGGTTGCTCTATGACCATGTTTTCTAATCGTATCAGCAATCTTCTCTCTAGAGGACATCATAATGTTCTGTCTTTCACTTTTTGTAAATAAATGTATTCCTAGTTACAAAATTCTATCTATTAATAATAATACTTAAATAATAATTATTATTGATAACTGAATACACATGAAGAGAATTCATGGAGAATATCACAATGGAAGAAACGCAAGTTGAGAAACGAATGCTCCTCATAGGAGAAGAAGTACCAGACTTCGAAGCTGTGACAACTGATGGAGTGATCAAGTTCAGTGAATGGGCAAAGGGTAGTTGGGCCATTCTATTCAGCCATCCTGCTGACTTCACGCCAGTTTGTACCACTGAATTTATTGGATTCACAGAAATCTATCCAGAACTAAAGAAGCGTGGTGTCAAGCTAATAGGACTTAGCATTGACAGTATCTACTCTCACATCTCTTGGATAAACACTATTAGGGAGAAGTTTGGAGTGGAGATTCCGTTCCCAATAATTGAAGATCTCAAGATGGATGTTGCTAGGAAGTATGGCATGATCCATCCAGCACAGAGCAGCACTGCAGCAGTACGAGCAGTGTTCCTCATCGATCCAGAGTTCAAGCTTAGAGCTCTGATTTACTATCCATTAAGCAATGGGCGCAATATGGATGAAATTCTGCGTCTCGTTGATTCAATCCAGACTTCTGACAAGCACAACGTTGCCACTCCAGCCAACTGGAGACCTGGCGACAAGGTGATTGTGCCACCTCCAAAGACCAAGGAAAATGCAGAGAAACGCCTCAAGGAAGGTTATGACTGCACTGATTGGTGGTTCTGTAAGAAAGAACTCTAGTTACGAAAACTGACTCGAGAGAGGGGCGGGAGACCCCTCTCTTCCTTTATTATTCCTCTCTTAGTTTTAGTCTGGTTATTTCTCAGTAAAGGACCTCATCTCTATCATTATCATGTGACTATCAAATAGAGCCAATTTATATTGTGGAGAGGCGTATCCCTTTGCCACATTTATGGAGGAGATAGTTTGGTTTTTAATCCCCTACCTGGTTTCGAGATTGTCTGGGATATTGTAGCTTTCATTATCTCGTTCATCGTGATTTTGATGCTTGTCCAGATCAATGCAAAAATCGAGAAGAGTGGTGCGCTCTCGACTACTGTAACACGGAAGGTCATACACACATTTGCAGCCCCTCTTTGGGTGCTCACTTGGCTGTTGTTTTCCGGTAGTATATTCAGCCGCTTTCTAGCCATCATTGTGCCGCTCATATTCGTCCTACAATTCACAGCTATTGGAACTGGAAAGATGGAGAATGAGGACTTTGTCCGATCGATGTCACGAAGCGGAGACCCTCGGGAGCTCCTCGGTGGCACATTATACTATGCTTTCTTGATGGTCGTTATCGGAATTCTCTGGTTCTATGTTCCCATGGATGGCAACCTAGCGAATGCAACTCCGTTGGCTATGATAGTCTTTGGATGTCTTGCAGGAGGAGATGGATTCGCTGATGTGATTGGTCGCAAATATGGTGGTGAACGAAAGTTTGGAGTTGGTGGTGCAGAAAAGACCCTCGCTGGAGTCATTGGAATGTTCATTGGTTCATTCCTGTTCAGCTTCGTTCTGTTGTTCTTCTTCTCATTTGAATTACCTGCATTCTCTCCTGTAGCGCTGATTGTGCCAATCCTAGTAGTGAGTGTTGTAGCCACGATTGTTGAGGCAATAACGCCCAAGGGACTTGACAACATAACCATCACTATTGCAGCCATCATCATGGTGCTACTACTACCCTATATTGGAATTGCTTGGCCATTCCCAATGTTTAGCCTGTTCTAAGATTCTGGTGCTACACAGTGACAAAAGAACTGACTATCATCAAGCTCGGTGGCTCGCTACTGACGGATAAGTCTAAACCCTATACCTACAGAAAGGATGTGCTGGAATCAGTTGCTCAAGAGATTGGAGAGTGTCTGACTGAAGGATTGATTGAGTCTTTGATCCTTTTGCATGGTGTAGGCTCATATGGACATCCACCAGTACTTGAGCACAACCTGCACAAGGGATTTCTAAGTCCTAATCAGTTATTACCACTTTCAACTACTCAAGAGAGTGTGGCAACTCTTCGTCACATCATTGTGAAGGAGTTCCAGAAGGCGAAAGTTCCAGTCTGCCTGATGTATCCTTCATCCATGATCATCTCTGAGAAGATGAAGATGACTAACTACTTTCTAGAACCTGTGAAGGGATTTGCCTCAATAGGAATGATTCCTCTATTGGGAGGCGACATTAACGTTGATACAGTCATGGGATGGAGTGTTGGAAGCGCAGATCAGCTGGCAGTCATTCTCTGTGAGGAGATGAATGCCAAACGACTGATTTTCGCATCTGATGTGCCTGGGCTCTTTGATGCTGACCCTAAGCTAAAAGATGATGCCTCATTCATAGATACAATCAACCTTAACGATTTAGAAACTACTCTGAAACGGATGGGAGTGTCTGGGGTAGAGGATGCGAGTGGAGGAATGAAGGGAAAGCTACGCTCCGTAGTTCCCGCCAGACAGCTCATAGAGCAAGGTCTGGAAGTTGGATTACTCTCTATGATGAAGTATGGAGTCCTGAAGGCATTCCTCAAGAATGAAGACTGTCAGTGCACTCGAGTCATTGTGAAATAGTTTCATCTGTGGGGCTCTTGCGAGTCCCACAACTCTACTTTTTCTTTCCTTCAATCGTTTCATTATATATTCCCAAGAGCTGTCTTGCGTGTTGCCTAATGTCATATCGATCATGAGCAGTCTTGACAGCGTTTCTACCAAGGTGTTCTCTGAGTTCTCTGTCTTTTAGAAGAATCTCAACAGCCTCAGCAAGTGCCTCAACATCATCCGGAGGCACAGTGACTCCATCGTGGTTGTTCCTAACAATCTCACGTGGTCCATAAACATTAGTTGTCACTACGGGGACACCACAGGCCATTGCTTCAACAATTGAGAGCCCAAATGGTTCCTGTCTGGAAGGATAGAGGAATATTCTACTCTTGTTGATGAGGATAGGCACTTCATCAGGGTCGACCACTCCCTTATACTCCACCATTGAAACAACACCCTTTTCCCTAAACTCGTCGAACAATCGGTCTTTGAGTGATCCCTCCCCTGTCATCATCATGGTAATCTTAGGAAACCTTCGTTTGAGGATGGATAGCATCTCTGGAAACAGATCCACGGACTTCATTGACTCTAGACGACCCATGAAGGCCAAGTCCCAGTCTTTCTTTAATTCTGGTAATGGTTTGAACACCGTCAGGTCAATTCCACTGTAGAGTGTCCGAACCTTATCACGATGTTCCGAGTCCAAATGTTTCTTGAGTGCTTCAGCCACATTTTCACTGACTGCGATTACCAAATCAAAATTGAAGAATGAAGCGAACTCCTTGTAATCAGTCGTTTCTGTTCCATCTGGGAGAATAAGGGACTTTGGTAAACCGTGAATGGTCACCACAACAGGAATCTTCAGTCTGGATGACTCACAAAGTTGTGCAATCACTCGGTTGAAGACAACATAGATACTATGGGCATGGATAATGTCTGGGTGAAGCTCATCGATGAGCCTTACCAGCTGTTCCTCTAGAAGGTCCACATTCTCATTGAGGTCTGAGGGTTTAAACAGCTCATCAACAGCTCGCGCCTTTTTCTCCTCTGGTAGGGAGAAGAATTCCCACTTTCTGGCTTCAAGCAGATTACCTGTCAGGTAATATATCGTGTAGTGCTCTCGTTGGACTACCTGTGGGGAGTCTCGATTGGGTGACTGGGTGACAACAAATGACTCGACACCCTCTGGAACCATTGCCTTTGCCAGATAATGAATAATGGACTCATAGCCCCCGAGACCGGCAGGATTAAGGCTATCACATAGATGTAGAATCTTCATCAGCACTACTCCAATATGGTCACACTACCTCTATGTTGGCCATCTAATCTATCTAGCTGTTTACCAAGGGATTGACAGAATGAGCGACCCTGCGTGTATCGACCTACCAACTCATGTCCGAGATCGTGACATCTTCTATGATGGAGAAGGTCGAATCTTTGTTGTACTGGGGTTCATTCAACCACGAGATCGAATACTCGCCTTTCTCAAATACGTCCCTGACCAGTATGGAGAGTGGCAATCTGGTGATACAAAATACAAGCGAATATTCTGGGGTAGTGTGAGTTCTACGGTTGATGGAATGAACCTCCTGCCATCAAATTACATAGTAAAAGACGCTCATTTTGGTACGGACCTATTGGAGCCCCCAAGAGAGAATGTCGCGAGATATTTCAGCCCAGAGGCACGACTGAAGGAGATTATAGATGATGGTCCTAGGGACTCACTTGAGGACCTTGCAAAAACTGGTGCTGAGACCTTACATGATGCCCTGGGCATCAGCACTGACCATCTTGGTGTCGCAGGCAGTATACTATGGAAGGGACACAGTCTGGGAAAGTCAGACATCAACATGAACATCTACGGGTTCGACGCCTCTTGGAAACTTCACGATAACTATGAATTGCTTACTGACGAGAGAGAAGGGGCACGATTACGCGAATTACCCGACTGGGAACATGCCATGTCTAGAGTCCATGCGAGAGTTCCGATCATAAAGTCTGAGGACTTACAAAACTTATTCTCCAGAAGAAAGGCGCTATGTCTTGGCGACATCTGTATCGGGATTACACCTATTCTCCTGCCAGGTGAAAGTCCTATTCAACATGGTAGTGAAACATACGAAGCATTGTCTAACACCCCACAAACAATCACGATGGAGGTAGTGAATGCAGACTTCGGGATATTTCACCCTGCAATCTACGAAGGTCAGTCCTCGCCTCTACCGCTTTTGAATGGTGATTCTGTAGACCGACTCATGGTTTATGATGGTGCATTTGGAGGGCTTTTGAGGACTGGAGATAGGATTGAGATTACTGGAATCGTCCAGAAGGTAAGTCCAACCAACGGAAGAGATCCCTTCTATCAGATAATGGTGGGGACTAAAGTTGGAGCAGGAAAGGAGTTCATCAGACTGGTCACCTAGCTCGTTATCACAAGTATCTTAGGTTCGTAGGTAGTTTTCCAAAGTGATGTCAACAAAGAAACCCTTCCTTAAGATAGCTACTACAGATGGAGAGAGAGTCAGGAGACAATTGATAGAGTCCGATCTCCTCGATGTAGATTACAAAATAATAGCTCAGGAGGGAACCCTCTTCATGCCCCTTCAAGAGAAAATAGGAGCTGCCCGTCTGAAAGAGATAGTGGGCTCTATTGCCTTCGAAACTGGTGAAATGGACTTCGAGCCTCATTCTCAAGAACCAAAGAATCTGGCAAAGGCTCTTGAGGATCGTCTGAGTCCTGAAGAGATTGAACTTATTCCACGTGCATATGATCTGATTGGTGACATCGCAGTACTCGAGATACCCGATGAACTCTCAAAACACAAAGAAACTATTGGGAAAGCGTTTCATCAGTTACACCAGAACTTCAATACGATTCTGGCTAAGAAGGGTGCAATCACTGGTACCACTAGAATAAGAGAGTATGAATGTCTATCTGGAGAGGACAAGACTGACACCATTCATATCGAATATGGCTGCCGTTTGGCTGTAGACCTTGCGAAAGCTTACTTCAGCCCCAGGCTCCTTGAAGAACACAACAGAATAGCTCAACTTGTGGAAGACAATGAATTTGTCGTGGACATGTTCTGTGGTGTTGGTCCCTTTCCAATTCACATAGCACGACAAAAGAAAGCCCACATTGTTGCTATTGACATCAATCCTGAGGCAATTGATCTCCTTGACAAGAGCATAGGACTGAACAAACTTGTTGGGACAATCGAACCAATTGTCGGGGATTCTAAAGACTATTCTCACAATCAGGTTGCTGACCGAGTCATAATGAATCACCCTTCAGGTGCATTCGATTACATTCCTGATGCTTGTCGTATTCTCAAACCACATGGAGTATTACACTACTATGAGTTTGTAGGTGGGGAAGACCCAGAAGATACAATCATAGGCAAACTCACCAAACTCGTAAAAACCGCAGGTCGTTCGGTGGAGCACGTAAACCTTGTCAGACGTGTGAGGGACAGCGCCCCGTATGAGTTTCAGATGGTCATAGACGCAGTTATTGAGTGATATAGACTAGTTCACACTCAATAATCACACCTTCTTTCTTCAAACTATCTACAAACTTGCGGTCAAGGTCTGATGCAGCTTTATTGGCGTTAACCATGAGCGTACGTCCGCTCTCAAAATTACTAGTTCTTGCGACCATGCTCGTTGGATCTGTGTAGGTTAGTCCTGGACTTCCTGTTCCAATAATTTCCTCAGTACGTTCATCAACACTCATTTTCAACAAGATTTTGGTGTTTGAAGATGTGGCAAGTTCTTTGATACTCGAGTCCAGTTGATTCAGAGTGAGACTGGCTTTGACACCAATAATACATGTCCCCTGTCTTGTGAGATGGTCCTCTGAGGTCAGTTCAACTGTTGTTTTATGGTTTCCAATAACATTCTCGTGCCCATAGGCCTTGAACTCGACTCTCTGCATGATTCTTGTATTGCGCCTAACCCTTTTATGAATGCATATCCTTTTGTTCAGTGATTCTGATGCCTGAAGACCATTTCAAGGGAGCGATTGAACACCTAGTCCGCCGTCTGCGGAATTATGGTTATATCAAGAGTGATGAGATGGAGCGTGCCTTCAGGACTGTACCAAGGGAAGAGTTTGTGCACCCCGATACTAGGAAGAATTCGTATCGTGACACACCACTCCCCATTGGATTTGGTCAGACGATATCAGCGCCACATATGTGTGTGATAATGTGCGAGGCCTTACGGCTCAAACCCGGGCTGAAGGTCCTTGAAGTTGGTGCCGGGTCAGGGTATCATGCTGCTCTATGTGCAGAACTTGTCGCTCCAAAGAATATACAGAATCCTGGGCATGTCTATACCACTGAGATTGTGGCTGGACTTATTTCATTTGCACAAGGAAACCTCGAACGGACTGGATATGATGATAGGGTCACTTTGGTTCATACAGATGGAGGAATAGGATTGCCTCAGCATGCCCCTTTTGATAGAATACTTGTAGCGGCTGCAGCTCCCACCATTCCCGACCCTTTGATTGAACAGCTTGATTTTGGTGGTACTATGTTGATTCCAGTGGGTGGAAGAGGGTTCTTTCAGGAACTCATGATGATTGAAAAGGACAAAACAGGAAATATTGTCCAACGTCGATGGGGTGGCGTTGCATTCGTTCCTCTTACGGGCGAGTATGGATACTAGATTATGTAGCCAGATGCAAGGGAATGACTGTCAGAGTTATTCTGTCATTATCTTGAAGGTCAAGAGCTTCTCTGATGTTTACCGGAGCAACAACCTCTAGAATCTCCTCACTGTGATGAGTGCGTTGAGCAACGACCACAGCAGCTTCAATCTTCCGATTTATCCTGACGCGATAACAAATCACATCTCCAAAAGTACGCCCTTCATGTGTGAAACCGCTTACTACCAAAGGTGGTGTGTTCTTCATCCTCCCCACTGCCTTTAGGGACTCGTCATCTCCAATCTTTACATTCAACGTTCCAAGATGCGGTTTGAACCCAAGAGCAGATCTCAGTTTTGACGAGTAGACATCGACATAATATGCCCCCTCTCCAATCCCTGTCACAATAGATCCCTTGATCACTATCTCATGTTCAGGAGGTATGAATGCAATCTCCAAGTTGGAATGAACATGCATCAATTGCTCACGTCCTTTGGCAGATATCTGAAGAAGCATTCCATCAGCCGTGTGTACTCTGTCTAAATACCCCAGTTCTACACACTGTGCGACTCTTCTTGATGCAGTCTGCTGGCTAACATTTAGAATCTCCCCCAATTCTCGTGTAGTTATTGTCGTCTTTTGATGTATTGCACCCTTGTTAGCCAACGAATACAAAGTGAACCAGATATCTGGATTAATCATCGAAATCAGTCCTTCAAATGCTCTCCAACATTGTCGAGTTTCTTCATCAGTTTGCTCTGCCCCACTGCTCTGGTGAGGTCTCCTCGAGTCCGTTCAACCAGACCACGTCCCACATCACACTTTCTCCTGAGATCTGGAACTAGTGCATTTGGGTAGTCGAATGTTTGCAATTCCTCGAGGATCTCCTCCATGAAACCAAGTAGGGTTTCTGCTCTGGCTACTTCATCATAACGCAGAAGATCTAATGATGCTCTTCGCAACTCGCCTATGGTGTCAGCCAAACCGGTCAGATATGCCCTGGCTGGTATACCATATTCATCTGGCGTCGTGAATGTTCCATGTTCCAAGAGAGAGAGAAGGTTCACTGCCTCCGCCAACTCTTGATATGCCACATCAAGTGTTCTTGACCTTATCATAAACTCACTATCAGACACATCTGTCGACGCCTCGAGGATTATCTTGTGTGCCTCGGAGATCAGTTTCTTTGCGTCACCGAATTCTCCTCTATGAGTCATCTTAATCGACTCACTACACTTCCGGACTGCTTTTCGTCCAAGAGGCAATGTCTTCTCACGTACCACGTCGTCATCATCAATCTCTTTCCGAAGCGGTGTGAGGATGTCTGATAGTTTCATCTTAACCGCCCTCAATTCAGTCATAGCTTCTTAATTTGTTTACTGCGTGACAGGAGTACAACCCTGCTTTCAATCTGTTCATCAAGAACATGATATCCTGTTAGAGATGCCAAGTTCTCTGAGAACGCACGAATCTCCCTGTGTGAAGGTGCATTGTTCTGCCCAAGACGCCCCCTTGAAGATCCTAGGAACATGTATCCTTTCACTTCGATGAAGTTTGGCTCACCGACCTCGATGAGTTTTGAGTATCCCCTGACATCATCCATATTCCTGTCTGCTACCATCGTCAGTCTGTTCACTGTTCTGGTATTGATTGTCTGTAACAATTCTTGTGACTCCAGGATACGACTCCAGCCATCCTTGATGCTTGGTCTACAGAGTGTCCGATAGGTCTTCTCATCAGAGGCGGCCAGAGTGACATAGAGTTGAGTTGGCAGGGACATTCTGGAAAGCACATCTGGTTGTGTGCCATTCGTCACAAGGAACGAGGTCATTTCTCTCTGATGAATCTCATCGATTAGTTGGCTTATCAGAGGATGAAGAGTCGGTTCTCCCGCCAATGAAATAGCAACATGTTTGGGATCCCTAGCTTCTTGGTACATCTTCTCTGGAACAGACGCACCAGCTCTTGGATTAAATCCCCCAAGAGACCTCAGGTTCGCCATCAGTACTGCGTCCATCAGTTCATTTACGGGTACAACATCTGTTTCCGCAACATCAACTTGGTTCCAGCTTACACCAATATCCGCAGGTGTCACTCTCCAGCAAAAATCACAATTTTGAGTGCATTTATCGACCACCGGAGTCATCTGGAGACAGCGGTGAGACTGGATACCATAGAATCTCTGTTTGTAACATGAGGTACCATGAAGAAGAGCCTTCTTTTGCCACTGACATGCCTTGTAGGCGCCCCTCTTGCCGAGTAGATGATATCCCTGTTTTTCGAGCTTGTCGCTAAGCTCTTTTGGCATGTCAGATGTCAAACTGATTCGAGGGCATGTCCACTGTGTGTCTTATCAGGGTTTGGCAAGGTCCACATTCGACTTTGACCTATGCGAGGACAATCTCTTTGCCATATTCTCTTGAGTACTCCATGAACCAGTCAGAAGTTTCTTTCTTGATAATTCGCCGAGAAGTTTCCTGCTCTCTGAATCTAGTCTACCCGGAAACTCATTCTCAAACCCACTACCAGGCAATGGCATGAAGACATGTCCGTGGGTTCTCGCTCCCATCTCAGCTAGTGAATAGCAGAGTTCGATGCTCTCATGCATCTCTTTCTTGGTTTCTCCAGGTAGTCCAAATATCATGTCCACATGAGGGATAAAACCAGAATCTAAGGCAACAGTGATTGCATTCATCCCCTCCTCCACTGAGTGATGTCGATTCGCTAATCTCAATACACGGTCACTACTTGACTGAAGTCCTATCTGAAGGGTCTTATTAGCCACATAGGCCTTCATCATCTCAAGTACCGACTCAGACACAAACTCAGGTCTGACCTCTGAGGGGAATGACCCAAAGAAGACCTCCTCCAATCCCTCAATCGTGGTTGCAGCCTTCAAGAGCTCCTCAAGTTTTTTCTCTTCTACTTTACGACCGTGTCCACCGTATGACAGGGCATTTGGTGACAGAAACCAAGTCCTATCAAATCCACTTCTCTCTACAGCCTGGGTCAACCAATGTACAACAGAATCAATGGACCTGTTTCGGACTCTTCCCCCTGTGAGGAAAGGTGTACAACAGAATTTGCATGAGAATGGACAACCCCGTGTGACCTCCATCGGTCCTACAATATTCATACCCAATGCGAAAGGAGGATATTCATCAAGATCAACCTGGTCTAGATCTCTTGGCAATGGACATTCTTGAGAGGTTTCTGAAACCACGCTTCTAATCTCATGAGGGTCTTTATCATTCATTAGATACCAAAGCAGCTCAGGGAATGTCTTCTCCCCCTCTCCAACAACCACATAGTCAAACCCATTCTCAAGCAACTCAAATGGTCGTGCACTTGCATGAGGTCCTCCACCGACTATAGTGACTGAGTTACCAAACCTCTGTCGGACTTTTCTCACCTCCCTATAGACTCGGTCGGTCTGAGTGCTCATAACAGAATGAGCAAGCACCGTAGACCCCCGAGTAATACTGTCTTGAATATCCCTCATGGATAATTCGAGTGGTGCTTCTATGGTGAGATCTGTGAGTCTATGGTCAACTTCAACAACTCCAACAAGAGTAGCCAAGCTATACCTTGAAGAAGAATGAGCTCTAAAGATGAGGGTGTGTGACTCCACGTCTTGCACGCGCTTTAATTGACAACTCGCTCGGCGACTCCCTTCTCTGTCACGCTTATGATATGAATTTCGCCGCCTGACTGAGCATCTCTCGCGATACCTGCTTTTACAGCATCTATAGCAATGTCTTCTGCTTCCTTTACAGTCAGAGTCGGTTTGTATTTATCTTCAAGGACACCAAATGCAGGTGCTGTTCCTGTCCCGGTTGCTGTAAAGTCGTCTGGGATGAGCGAACCACCCATATCTAACCCGTAAAGCTGAGGTCCGTCGCCGTCTACTCCAATAACAACTGTCTGAACATACAGTGGAGCCATACGTCTTGCGTAGAGCGTATTGGCAAGCATTTTGGAGAGTGCTTTCACAGTGATGTCTTTCTTCTGGTTCAACTCATAGAGCTTGATCTGGGCCTTTAATCTGTTGACCAACATCTGATAGTCCGAAGTGAGACCTCCAGAAGCTAGAACAATTGTATCTGTGAGTTTGAACGCCTTGACACCTTTCTCACTTAGGACAAATGTACCCCATGTGATCAACGAATCAGTGGCTACAACAGCACCATCACTACACTTTATGCCGACAACAGTTGCACCGGTTGGAAATGACATTATCAGTAAGCCTCCAAAAGGGGAGTTAGTCTATGTTGGCCACGTCCGGTCGTTTAATAACGTTTGCGAACTGTCCTATGTTATCATAATGGAGTCTGACTTAGTTGCGTAGACTGAATCCCTTTGCAAACATCCCCACTATCATGACAGCAGAGGAGATTATCGAGTTTGCGCATAACAAGTCCATGAGAATCAGTATGAAAAGCTCACTCAGGATGAAGAAGATCGAACGGACTCGTATCAGAGAGATATCCCGACTACAGGAGTTTGCAAAGCAGGTCAAGTCAAAACTGACAGAAGCGGTAGAACAGTTTCCATCAGTAGAACGGCTTCATCCCTTCTATATTGAGCTCTCAGAGATTCTTGTTGGAAATGACAAACTGAAACAGTCGCTTGGTGCGGTGTATAATTGCATTCCTCCAATCGATGAAATCACTGACAAACACCTCCAGGCAATCAAACTGGCTGATGATTTTAAGCAGATGAAAAAGTCACGAAGCGCAGCTAAGGGTAGAATCTCATCAATCCTAAGAGCTACTGCAAAGAACCTAGATTTCATAATAGAAGCCAAAATGACACTCTCCAAACTGCCAGGGATCACACCTAATTCTCCCACTATCGTCTGTGCTGGTTTTCCAAACGTTGGAAAGTCAACACTTGTGAGAGAGGTCTCTACTGCTGAACCAGAGATTGCATACTATCCCTTCACAACAAAGAAGGTCATCATTGGTCATCTACGAGTGGATACTCACAGTGTGCAGATAGTGGACACTCCGGGCATACTTGACCGACCAATGGCAAAACGGAATGAGATTGAACGTGAAGCGATTGCAGCTCTAAAATACCTCGCTCATGTCATCATCTTCATGATTGACCCCTCCGAGGCCTGTGGATGGACCTTTGACCAGCAGCTGAACTTACTAGCTGAGGTCCAGAAGATGTTCCCTCTGAATCCAATCTTGATTGTCTTAAACAAGGTGGACATTACACCTCCTGAGAAACTTGCAATAGCTAAGGAGAAACTTCCTGATAGCCACGAAATCGTCGCAATTGAGGGGACTGGGGTCGAGAAACTAATGAGAAACGCAGTAGAGGAGGTTGACCTGACCTCTCTCCAAGAGTCTGTTGACGAATATCTGTCGTCACTATCAGAGTGATAGTCCCTTGCCTTGAATCGAAACGGTCCCTGGCTCTCCAATCTTCCCCTGTACCTTGATATGCGTACCCAAAATCTGCTCCACTGCCCAGACATTCGTTGTGAGGTGTGATGTGATTTTTGTCACACCAATCTTACTGTTCCCCTCAGCCAACGAGAGATAGGGAAGGATCATGTCGCAAAGATGCGAGTCAATCGCCATTCCTGTTGAAACCTCCTTCACTAGTTGTGAGGCAGCATCGTTTCCAACACGTTCTGCACTCTTCCCCCGTTCACCAAGCGAGTCTGCACCCACTCTGAGTCCATGTTCTGACTCAGCCCAAACAACAATACCACTTCCGGGTCCCAGGTGTGGATCCCCCTCTTTCTGATATGCTTCCCGAACAATGGTTGGTTTGATACTCAGCTTGTTGAGAATTGTTTCTTCAGCTGCTGCAGCCTGTCTTTCTGCTACATGACTAGGGAGTCGGACACAGTGAGATATTCCTTCGACAAACCTCAGATTCCCTGCTTCAACACATTCTAGAGGTCTGATACGCTCTACTGGAATGACATCACATCTGACAATTCCTCCACCTTTTGGATAGTGCCCACGTTTCTTCTGGACAATCTCTATGTGTGGACCTAAGCCCTTCAGGGTATGTACGAAGACATTCTGAAGATAATCTACCGGAGGGCTCCACTTCACGTCTGTGCCACCACGTAGATTGAAGCTTATGGATTCAGGTGTAAGAACTGCTGGTAAAAGGGCTGCTTGAAGCACGAGTGAGATAGAACCAGCAGTACCTACATCATAGTTTATCGTGCCCCCACTTCTCTTGCGTGGTATGAACTCCACTCCAGTGCTTCCAATCTCTAGCCCCTTGATCTCAGCACCTACAATCTTGCCTGTGACCTCAATTCCCGCTATATGCTGTCGTTTGAGACCAGGTTTGGGTCTACCTGCTCGTATATTGGAAATCCGAACTGGGTGCATCGTCAGGGCTGACAACGATACAGATGTTCGGAGGATTTGGCCGCCTCCTTCACCATATGACCCATCAATCTCAATCATACGCTACACAGTATTTAGACAGTATCAACTCCGTTATGAACTTCTTCCTAAAGTGGATTATTTGACCAAGTACTAAGCCTTATTTGCACCACAGAACCCCCCAGAGTACGAGTAAGATGAAAGCGTTATTCATTGGTCGTTTTCAACCAATCCACAAGGGACACATTCACACAATGAAACAGATCCTAGCGAAGGATGAAGACATAATCATGGTAGTTGGCAGCTCCCAATACTCTCACACACCAGATAACCCATTCACTGGTGGCGAGAGGGTTATGTTGATCAGACAAGCGTTGCTGGATGAGAAGATTCCTCTTGAACGTGTCACAGTGGTACCACTTTCGGATATCAACATCCATCCCCTATGGGTGAGCCATATGCGCTCCTTTGTTCCCTATTTTGACAAGGCATACAGTCACAATCCGTTAGTCAAACGACTTCTTGAAGAAGGAGGCATCAAGACTGATTCTACAAAGCTTCTGGAGCGGTCTACCTACAGTGCTAGCCATATCCGCGATCTTATTCGATGGGGAAATGACGAATGGGAAGCACTTGTTCCTGAAGGAGTTGTCAATCTTATTAAGAAACACAAACTCGATGAACGCATTCGGGATGTGGGTGAGATTCGGACAAAAAGGTAACTCTAGTTGCCCAACTCTTTATATAACAGACAAAAACACCCTGATTCGGTGAACGACAATGCTAGGTGAATGCGTTCCGAAACTTCATTAACCGACTCATTCTCAGTCCTAGCCAGTTCCATGCATCACAAACGAAGCAGAGGATGACATCATGAGTAGTAGAAAGAACGATACAAAACAAGCTATCTTTGACATGGACAAAGCTAACAACTTTCCTGACTGGTATACTGAAATCTGTCGAGTGGCAGAACTCGCCGATGTCAGATACGGTGTGAAAGGATTCACTCCCTTTCCACCGTGGAGCTTCATGAGCATTGACCTGATGTTTGGCATCTTAGATGATGCCTTCCGCCGTAGGAATCATCTTCCAATGTATTTCCCTATTGTTATTCCTGAAACTAACCTCACTAAGGAGGCCGACCACATTGAGGGGTTTACTCCTCAGGTCTTCTGGATAGAATACATTGGTTCAGGTGAGAAACTGGAAGAACGACTTGCGCTCAGACCTACCAGCGAGACCGCCATCTATCCTATGTATGCACTCTGGATACGTAGTTGGCGAGACCTTCCTCTTAAACGGTACCAACGATGCTCAGTCTTCAGGTCTGAAGTGAAGAGCACCCGTCCCTTTCTACGGGGAAGAGAGTTCCTTTGGATCGAGAGTCATAATGTCTTTGCAACACATGAGGAGGCCAAGGCACAGGTCATGGAGGATTTGGAGATCACAAAGGAAGTGTGTACTGATAACTTCGGACTTCCTACTATGGTGTTTCGAAGGACCCAGTGGGACAAGTTCCCTGGAGGTTTGAACACATATGCAGCCGATACATTGATGCCTGATGGTAAGGTAATCCAGCTCCCCTCAACCCATGACTTGGGTGACAACTTCGC
This sequence comes from Candidatus Thorarchaeota archaeon, assembly GCA_048882965.1. Lineage (GTDB taxonomy): Archaea > Asgardarchaeota > Thorarchaeia > Thorarchaeales > Thorarchaeaceae > SMTZ1-45. Next base: position 9,014 of record JBHLRC010000017.1, on the reverse strand, counting down.
TAGAGCCTTTGACATCACATACCTGAACGAGGAAAATGAAACAGTCTATGCATGGCAAACCTGCTATGGACCTGCTATCTCTAGAATCTACGGTGCAATGATTTCTGTACATGGCGACGATAAGGGTCTTAGATTGCCCTTCAAGGTCGCTCCCTATCAGGTTGTGATTGTGCCTATCTTCAAAGGAAAGAACGTCGATAGCGTATTGAAGTACTGCAAAGACATCGAGAAGACCTTGAAGAAGGCTGGAATTCGTGTCTATCTTGACGACACTGATGATACGCCTGGTTGGAAGTACAACTACTGGGAGATGAAGGGAGTCCCTATCCGGATAGAGGCTGGTCCCCGTGACATCAAACAGAATAAGGTTGTGCTATTCCGTCGTGACACAATGAAGCGTGAAACCATCGGTCTTAAGGAAATGAAGAAGCGAGTGAAATCACTTGGAAAAGAGATTGATGAGAACCTCCTTGCCATGGCTGAAGCCAAGTTTGAAGGTCTTGTTGTTGACGCTGAACGTTTCGGTGAGATTGATGACGCTCTAGACCATGGGAAAATCGCGAGAGTTCCCTTCTGTTCCATAGAAATGGATGGTTACTCCTGTGCTGAACAGATAGAGAAGAACACTCGAGGCGAGATTCGAGGAACCCGTATTGACCTTGACGAGGAACCAGAAGGTCTTTGTGTTGCTTGTGGCAAAGTAGCAAAAGAGGTCGTCTATATAGCACGATCCTATTAGTTTAGAAGCCATGATTTTCCAGATAACTTGGGAAATCATGACGCAAATCTCTTGGAGTTGAGCGATTGAAGGTGTTGGTTCCCTATTCCGACGAACTCGTCAAGATGATGAAGGACATTATTAATGATGAGGCTGACATTATCCAGTCTGAAACAACTCTTGAGTCGATGCTTGAGAATGGTAGGGATGCTGAGGTTCTCCTGTCTGGTCGCATCTCTAGTGACTTTATCGAAAAGGCGACAAATTTGCAGATGATTCAGACCATTGGTGCTGGTATTGACAAAATAGACATTGAGGCTGTGAGGGAGCGGGGTGGTCTTATTGTTTGTAACTCTCACGCCAATTCTGCAGAAGTTGCTGAGTATGCAATATCACTTCTCTTTGCAGTTGCCAAGTATATTATTCCAAGTGATAGAGAGCTAAGGACTGGAAACTGGATCCATAGATGGGGCGGTCCAGTTCCTAATCTTGAGATTCGAGGAAATAAAGTCCTCATAGTTGGATTGGGTCACATTGGTGTTGATATTGCAAAGCGTCTCAGGTGCTTTGATGTCACAATCACCGCCGCTACGCTTAGTGGAAGCTCAAGACATGTTGACCTTGTGGATAGAGTCGTCAGTATCAATAAAATACAACCATATGTTGAGGAGGCTGACTTCGTCATACTCTCCCTCCCTCTGACTAAAGAGTCTGAGGGGCTTGTTGATAAAGAGTTTCTCTCATGGATGAAGCCGACATCAATTCTAGTGAACATATCTCGTGGCCATATTGTTGATGAACTCGCTCTCTATGAGGCATTGAAAGAGAAAAGAATCCGCGGTGCAGGAATTGATGTATGGTGGAGATATCCCTCAAAATGGCGCGGAACAACAACACCTCCGGCTGATATTCCATTCCATGAGCTTGATAACATTGTAATTACACCCCATCGGGCTGCTTATTCTAAGAATATTCAGCATGAATTATACCAGTTTGCTGGGGAAAACATCCTCCGATTTGTCCGCGGCGAGACTCCCCTTAATATCATAGACCTTGAACGAGGCTATTAACCATCAAAAACAGAAAATGTAGGAGTACTTCAATGACTCTAAGGCATCAGATTGTAATAGGGAGTATAGTCTCATGGCGCGTACAATATACCTCATTGAGTCAGAGAGTCAAGACTTTAAGGAGAGCGTCAATCTTCGCAGAAGAATCAGTCAATATTCGGGGGACGATGCGTTGACCCTAGAGAGTCTTTCAGACATTCCTGGCGTAGGTGAAAAGGTCAAACAATCACTGATAGACCATTTTGGAAGTGAAGCAGTAGCTCTGAAAGTCATCCATGACTCACGAGTTGACCTAGTAGCTGCTGTACCTGGCATTGGATCAAGACAAGCTGTGAACCTTGTCAAGGGAGCCTTTGAGAAGGAATTCGGTGCGAGTTCCAGTATGCTCCTACGGAGTCTTGACATTCGGAAAATCTACGAATCATGCCTGGATATCATTAGAGGCTACGCAAATACAACCTATGCGAAAGACAAGTTGTTTCTGTATTTTCCTCTGCCTCCAGAGAAGATGGATGTCATCCTTGAGCGTCAGAAGTACTTTGCAGATGCAGCTCAAATGGCTAGGGGACTGTCTGTTGACCAACGCAACCATCTTAGAAGCTTACTGAGTCAGGTAAGAGGTCTCTACCGGAGGGTCAAGCCCCGAAGGTTGGAGGGTCGTGTGATTATCACAAACGACGACAAGGTGTTTGACACTCTCATTAAGGAGGGAGTAGACCGATGGTGTCCTGTTTATGTTCTGTCTGAGGGTGAGAGTGGAGCTGATTACGCCCAGGGTTATGACCTGGTACTCTATATTTCCCCCTTAGGAATCTATGATGAGTCAGTAGACATGCTTGACAATGTCGAGATACTCGGAAAAGACTGGTCACTTGAGGATGTTCTACCAGAGAAGACTGTGAGTTTCTACGCACGCAACTATCGAGTGATTGATGCTTCATGTCAGATTGTTGAGGCGTTCAATAAGATTCCCACAAATGATTCAGTTTTTACCTTCACATCAGGATTAGACTTTGAAAGACTCACTAAGGTTGGTGAAATTCTCAAGAGCTTGGATGAGAATGGGGATTTGGCTCTGGGAATCGATGCAGAGCTTGATAGATATCGTAATGCTGTCAAGATATTTCCAACAGCTATAGCTGAAACAGAATCTTGGTTAAATGAAGAGATTACAGCGCGAATCTCAAAGAGTAAGGTCACACTTGGCGGTCAACAAATCATCAGCATTTTACAGTCTGCAGACATGGAAGGAGCTGACGGAAGTGCTCTGAGAAACATGTTGCCTGCGGAGATTGTTGAAACATTCACAACTACACTCCAAGAGGCTGAGGATAAGTTCGTTCAGATGTTAGGACTCACTGTACGAGAAGCTGATTGGGTGACTGGCATCATCAGTGAAGAGATTTCCCTTCCTGTAAAGATGGTGACACAACAGATCAATGACCTAGAGGACAAGCTCAGGCGAATATTTGCTGACAAACAATTTCGACTCATCAAGAAATTAGCTAGTGAACTGGATGAACTGCAAGATGAGGTCACAAAAACAGTCCAGACTCTCCTCGAGTTTGATCTTTTCCTAGCAGTAGGTCTATTTTCTGCTGAATATAACCTACAGACACCCGAAATCTCCCCAGGGTTCACCGGTGTGGGTGTACAGAAAGCGACTAACCTGTTCCTGACAGAGAGTCATCTCAAGGGTAAGCATGGTGTTGTCGAACCAATTGACTACGTTATTGGAAAGACACCCTTTCAGCCTTCAGGCACCAATGGTGAGAACTGTGCGATTCTCTCTGGTGCAAATAGTGGTGGAAAAACTACTACCATACAGACACTCGCACAGGTAGTCATAATGGCTCAGTCCGGATTTCCAGTGCCAGCTGAGAAGGCATATCTCCCAGTCTTCGAGGAGCTCTACTTTTTCTACAAAAGCAGGGGTATGGTGAATGCTGGTGCGTTTGAAACCACCCTGAAGCAGTTCGCTGACATCGTTGTGTCTGACAAGGCAAAGCTGGCACTCTTCGACGAGATTGAGGCGATAACAGAGCCTGGGAGTGCTGCCAATGTCATTGCAGGACTCATTGAAATCCTCCAGAGCGATCCAAATACCTCAACAGTCATTTGTAGTCATCTTGCAAGGGAGATAGATGAGGTCACAGAAGCTCCCATAAGAGTAGACGGAATTGAGGCAAAGGGTCTTGATGAGAATCTTGATCTTATTGTAGACAGGACTCCTAAGTTCGGAATCCTTGCTCGTAGCACTCCTGAGCTCATTGTCGAACGACTCTCTAAACTAGCCAAAAGCCCCAAGAAGGAAGTCTACACTAAAATTTTGGACAACCTTACAAGAGTTCGAAGCAAATGAGTCAACGAGTGCTTGTCTTTGGAGACACTCATATTCCCTCGCGACGGGACTCCATTCCTGAAGCGTTCTATGATCATATTGAGAAGACCAGCTATGACTTGGCCTTAATCACAGGAGACCTAGTACATGAAGCCGATATGCGTTCAGCACTGCCTCCTCTCCCAAGAAGCTTCATTGTCGTTGGTAACATGGACTACAACAGTCGGTACAATTTCCATGAGCAAATCCAGTTAGACAACTTCGATGTGCTACTCATCCATGGGACACAACTCAGACCCCGTGGTAATATCAAACAGCTCTGGGAAATCGCTCAAAAGATAGAGGCGGATGTGACTATTCATGGACACACTCATACCGCATCGATTGATTTGTACAAAGATCGGTTGTTTCTGAATCCTGGAACAATTTCAGGAGCCACAGGTGGTTGGGCAGGTAAGATTGACGCAAGTTTCATCGAGCTTGAGGTGAGTAATAGGAGTCTACTAGTCAGACTGTTTCAAACAGATTGGAAGACACTGAAAGAATCCACTCTCAGTTTCAAGAAACAGGATGCCAAGATTGTTCGAATCTAGTACTCTCCCCAAGGGTCAGGACTCAAGAGTCGCATGTATATCCGCTTCATAATATTGCTACTCTCAAGAACTGCAGCAGCAGACACCTTCTCTCTATCAACCTTCTTTGTTGAGCCAAGAATTTTTCCAAACCTGCTTTTCTTGGCACCGTCTTTTTCTGAAGGGTTTACCTTCTCAGGAGTCACCTTTTCAATATCCTCCTCAGGGAAGATATCACGTGTGAATCGAAGCTCAGAAAAGAACGCAGCAAGGGTCTCCTTGACAGCCAGTTTCTCTGGAGGGTCATCCGGAAGTTCAGAAACTAAGTCGAGTGACCTCTTCCTGAGATTCGTGGACAGGATAGTCTGAATCTCCTCTGCGAGCTCACGGTTCATTGCACAGGCGATACCGATGTTGATCATGAGCATCCTGATTCGGTCCAGAAGGACACCCACATCACTACCAACAAGTGACTTCCCCCTCATTGAAACCAACCAGTCCTCGTAAATCTGATTGACAGAACGAAGTTCCTCCTCGAACTCAACCAGTTTTCCTATCTCTCCAGGTGGAATCAATGTGCACCATACTGCCATTGAAACGTGGTCGTTGGTCTTTGGGGGCATGTCTTGAAACTCCGTGTAAGCAACTTTTCAGTATTACTTGTGTATTCTTTTGCGCTGGTGAATCAGTTCTAATATGAAATTTTCAGGAAATTCTGTGAGATGATGGACATGGCACAGTATGAAGTAACAATTGAAGTCATCGAAATTCTGGGAGAAGGTGATTGCTCAATTGGCCAGAAAGTAGGCGACACTTACAGATATCCTGAGGACAGAGGGAAGATGTGCTCCAGTTCATTTTACGTTCTATACCCATGGATTATGGTCATGCTCTCTGGCGGCAGTTTCACCGAAGAGGGCGATGGAAGTGATTTTATGACAGTCGGGTGTACTGACTACCGACATCAGGTCGTCTACAAGGTGTCGCGGAGAGAGGCGGATGAACAATCAGAATCATGACCACTATTCCATCAGTACAGACGTGAAGTTTGGTCCCTTACAACTGATAGATATTCCAAGAATAATCGAGAAGTCCAAGAAAGACTGGCAAAACTTCTCACTCTGTGAGGTAAATGACTGTGTTGTTAGATTGGGTGTCATTCATGGTGAGTTTCACTGGCACAAACACGACCATGAGGATGAGTTCTTCTATGTGATTGATGGTCAATTGCTCATCGATATTGAAGACAAGACATATGATCTGCGACCTGGACAAGGCTTTATGGTACCAAAAGGAGTCCTGCATCGAACTCATGCGCCTCTACGGACAGTTATCCTGATGATTGAGGGAAAGACGGTAACTCCGACTGGGGACTAAATCTCTCTTTCTGACTAAACATCTCCTGACTATCTTCTTCGATTGTATCCAACCATAACAATCGCTATCGTCACAATCACAGCAACTGCTCCAAGAACCAATACCGGAATGAGATCAGGTAGGAGGTTCCCGGCTCTCTGAATTTCTGTGGTGGATAGAGAATGAGTATCTTGCTCTGCGAGTTCGACGAGTATATAATTATCATAGAGTAAAACCACCTCATCGGGCACCCCGGTCATTTCAAGAGCCACAACCGTTGTGCTGTTTATCCAAACGGTTCTCTCATCCAAAATCTCACCCATAGTGCCAATGACTTGGATAGGCACCTTTTGTGAATAGGAATACAGATTATACGCCTCGTTTTCATCCTCAATGGTCACCATCAGGGTGCCTTCTTCTCTATCATAGACCACATTGGTGAACGAATAGTCAGGAAGACGAGAATTGTCAAACCAAGGTAGAAAGAACCAGTCTAAGGACCCACCATACGCTTCCTCCATAGCAACTTGTAGACCAGATAATGTACCAATCCTGAAGTAATTCTGTTTAAGGAAGAGTGACATCCCCTCAATAAACCTCTCGTGACCTATCTCGATACGCAGTTTTTCAAGTATGAGAGGAGCCTTTACGTATTCAATGTATGTCACCAGCTCAATCATGTCATAGTTCGACTGGTTTATCGCAGTGTCTATCCCATTCTGTTCATAGAATGTTCTCACTGTGTCCAAGTATCGATCATACTGAAAATATTCCCAGTCCAGATGATAGACCTCGCCAAAGTAGTTATGTGACCAACAGGTCATTCCCTCGTCGAGAAAGCCCCAATCGATGCTGTCAATTCCTACAAGTTGCGACCACCATTGATGCACCACTTCATGAACGACAACCAACTCAAGATAATTGGGAGGCCTCGCTCCTTGTCTCACGAGCTGAAGCATACCATTTGTTATGTACACCTGGCAGGGATACTCCATACCACCATAGAAAGCGAACTGCTCTACTATATTGAGAGTCGAATAGGGATAGATGCCGTAGGTCGTGTTGTAAAGCAACAGGGTTTCAGTGGCCCAAGTCAGGACGTCGTCTTCCCACTCTGGTTGCGAGTCTGGGATGTAGAAGCTCGACACATTGACAGTTCCTATCAACATAGACTCGACCACATAGTATTGAGAAGCAGAGAATGTGACCTCGCGCACTGGTAGTCCGGGACTGAAATGATATGTGGTGCTGCCCTCATTGTTGTTGCTATCTACTAATTGACCTGTCGCTGCGACTACCATGTCACTGGGAACTTCAATTCTGAAATCATAGAATGCCATGTCGAGGTAGAAAGGATCCCCAAAATTGACATACCCGTCTGTGTTCCAGCCATCATACTCATCGTAGACGCATAGCAAGGGATAACAACTGGCAAATGTAAACATCCTTGATTGGCTGATGTCACTTCCTTGTGAGTTGGCTCTGTCCAGACCATCAGGTAGAATGGTCTTGAATGAAATCTGGAACGAAGCAGTTCCTCCCGGTACAACAGATGTTTGAAGGTCGACCCACACTATTAGACCATCAGACACAATGTTGTAGGAAAGAGGTGTAATGGGACCACCTATTGTGGTCACATTGAATATCTCAGTAGCTCCCTGTCTGCTGACATAATCCATTCCAGAAGCATAGAGATGGAACGGAATGCTCGAGAAAGCAATTGTTTCGTCATTGTAATACTCAATGGTCATATTGCCAATGACAGTTGACTGAACATCATCCAGAACGACAGACAAATTGACATGCGAGAAACTAGTCCCTGTAAAATTGCCCTTTGAAAACTGATTGTAGTCTTCGAGGTCATCCTGAGCAATCAAAGACCTTACATTTCTCTCTGATTCTTTCTGAAGGCTTGGTAATGTCGATTTTGGATGCATTATTGAAAAACCTGTGAACACTATCATTAGAACTATTGAAAAGCCAAGAGCTCTTTTCAAACTACAACGCCTCCTGCGAATTATATTCTGAACAATCAGCTGAAACTCATTAAGGCTACCGTCTTAAGCAATCAAGAAGCGGTTTCGAGAATATCTGCTCTGGTTTCTTCGTTCTGTTCTTATACCTGTCCGGATTATGATTCAATGCCCATTACTTCTCTCTCCAAGAGTTTCAATTCTCTTCATTATTTTCCTTCTATTGGACTCATTAATTTCAGGTGCCTGTGCAAGTTTTCGTAGTATTTCAATGAATAATGAATCCTTCTTTGTTGCTTCCAGATCCGCACTCTTCCTCTCATGTATTGATTTTCGATAGGTTCGAATGCTGAGAATGCCGAGGATTGGTGTTAGAATAAATACAGATATGGCCAAAAACTCCAATTCCATTATGGGTCCATAAAAAATCATTAAGACTAATAGAGCTACTACCGCCATCCCAAGTGCACCAAATGCACCATACAACATGGCATCTGCATCTGAAAGCGGTCTGTCTATTTTCTGTTTCACTTCAATATATGATAGAAGCTCTGAAGGGCTTAATGTATTGACCTCCCAGGTTTCAAGAAGGACAATACTATCCCCGTTCTCATCTAACACATCAAAGGGATTAGTATCTGCATCTCCCCATTGGACACGTTTCACTTCACATTCAGCATATTTCAAGTCATTCTGAAGTATCTTCTCTAACTCTTTGCAGTTCTCATCTCTATAATATAATCCATATTCAACTTCAGATACATCAATTTCGACTTTCACTCGACTACCACTTATTCACAATAAGGGCATGAACTAAATTATAGTTTCGTAAGATAAATTCCAGAGAAGGGATGTCGCCGCCGGTAGTGGAGGAAAACAAATTAAGCGTCCTAGCAAACTTGTATCTAGTGAAAAGAAGTTGTGTCCACTTACTATTGTCTTTGATGAATATATTAATGATAACAAGTAGTTGGAACTCACTAC
>JBHLRC010000016.1:0-35214 GCA_048882965.1 Candidatus Thorarchaeota archaeon | reverse complement strand
GCTACTACCTCAAGTTACTCGGTTGACTTTGGCTTCACATTCTCAAGACGATCAAAGATGTTTTTTCTGCTCTTCAAACGTTCAAGTGACAACAAAAAAGCATCAGGACCATACTGGTCAACCAGAATCTCTTCTAATGTGACGATTCTGTCAGGTTTTAGTGCGATGTCATCAACACCTGTAGGAATGGTTTGAAACCATTTTGATAGGTCCATGTCATCCCCAATCAGTACTACGATGCTATTAGCATACCGACCTGACCAATCATGTTTTAACGTGTCATGAGATGATGATGATGAGCTTCGATGACTGGCAGAACATGTCCTACAGAGAGAAATAGTGAACGATGCGGGTGTACGTATCCCGGATGTTCAAGGAAAGGCTATTGTTGTGACTGCATTGATTATCACTGGAAACACAAGGAACTTCCGGGATGTCTCTTCCCTCCGGAGGCAGAGAAGACTTTTGATAGGTCTCTCGAGTATTTCCTTGATGTCTGGAATAAGAAACTTGGAAAGAAATGATTCTTCTACTAAGAGATTAAGTGTATTCTATATCTAGAATTCTTGGGTATGTAAGTTGAAACAGTGGCACAAGGGACTCTTGTTAATGGTATGCAGCTTCGTTTTTTGGATTTTAACAACCTCATTTCGTTTCTGGTACGTGATTGACATGCATCCTGAGCTTGGGATAGGAGAACCGATTTGGGTGATTGATCCTATCGGGTTTATGATTATCTCAGGTCCATTGGGGATTTTATTCTTCATCGGATTCTTGGCAGTCTTTGGAGATTTGCTTCCAAAGCGTGAATAGGTTAAACAGAAGTCCTTAAGTGCCAATCAGCAAAAACGAGGTTGGGGCGCGTAGTCTAGTCTGGATAGGGCGCCAGCCTTCGAAGTTGGATGTCCCAGGTTCAAATCCTGGCGCGCCCGCCATAGTATTGATTTGTGTAGTTTATTCAATTTCTTTGATTTTGGTGTTTCTATTCACCTTGACTGAGTGACAGTGGAATCCTTTCCTAACCAACACTGTTTCGAGAGGGTTATCTTCAAGATTTATCTCTTGCATTTCATTACATTGTTTAAGAGGCCGCAGATCTACTAGTTTGAGTTGATTGTTGCTGAGATCCAGACCTTTCAGGTTGTTTAGGTCTTCAAATGGTGATAGGTCAATAGACTGGATCGGAGTACGGTTGAGAACAAGTGAGAGTAGATTGCTGCAGCTCGCCAACGGTTCCAAGTTCACAGAGTCGATTGGATTTTGACCAATGTTTAGTGTCTTCAGTTTCAAACATGAACTTAGAGGGGTCAGGTCGATGTTCTTGAGATTGTTTCGATTTATAGTGAGAATTTCAAGATTGGAATGAGAGAGTGGTGAAAGGTCTATAGTGGTGAGATTGTTAAAAGATATTGAGAGTTGTTCTAAATGAACCAATTTCTCTAGAGGGATCAGGTCGACAGACTCAAGGGCACAACCGGTCATTCGTATGACTCTGAGTTTCTTACAGGTAGTAAGAGGTGCTAAATTGATTACCTGAAGAGGATTATATGAAACAGATAGATGTTCAAGTTTTTGTAGCTGACCTAGAGGCGCAAGATTTACCGAGGTTATACTCATCTTTCTTAGTGATACTCTCGTGGAATCATCACCGACTGATTTTTCGGTAAATGACCCATCTGTCAGTTGACACCTAAGCATAACACCATTCAGTGTCTGCACTTCCTCATACATCAGGTGTTTTCAAAGAGTTTTCGCATCTTTGCCTCAGTTGGTTTCTTGACTATGCCTCTGTCTGTGATGATTGCATCTACTAGCTCAGGGGGAGTCATATCAAATGCAGGATTGTATACTTTGGCATCTGGAACAGTGACATACTGACCATTGATGATACGAACCTCATCTGGATCACGTTCTTCAATAACTACATCCTCAGGATTTGTTTCCATATCAATTGTTGAAACTGGAACCACAGAGTAAAACGGTATGTTGTGGTGCTTTGCAGTGATTGCCATTGTGTAGGTCCCTATCTTGTTGATTACATGGCCTGTTCTGAGGATTCTGTCTGCTCCTACAACACAACAATCAACTCTTCCATCACGAAATACAGTACCAATCATTCCATCGGTTATCAGAGTAGTATCAATGCCATCCTCCATGAATTCGAAGACAGTTATTCTTGCACCTTGCTGTCTAGGTCTGGTTTCTGCTGCATAGACCTTGATGTCTCCATTATATTTCTCATGAGCCACTCTCACAACTGCACCAACTGTACCAAGATGGACTGTGGCAAGAGACCCTGCATTGCAAATAGTCTGGATTGTATAACCAGGTTTAATGAGCTCGAGGGCATGCTCGCCCATACTCCTGCACATCCGGACATCTTCTTCAGCAATCTCCTTTGCCTCATCAATGAGTCTTTGAACAACTTCGTCGACATTCCCTGTGGTTTCAGTGGTTTTCCTTGCTACCTCCAGCATTCGATTTGTTGCCCACTTCAGATTAAACGCAGTTGGTCGTGTATCTAGTGTGACTGCAGCCTTCTCAAGGTACTCCATTAAATCTCCAATCGTACGAGCCTTGCTCTCGATTGCAGCCAAAGCCATTCCCATCCCAGCAGCTGCCCCAATTGCAGGAGCACCACGAATCTCCATAGTTTTTATAGACTTCGCGATGCGTTCGTGACTTTTGGTCACAATGTGTTCCATTGTAAGTGGAAGTTTAGTCTGGTCTATGAGACGTACTTCTGATGTGTCATCTAACCATTCAATCGTTCGAAACATCTCTCTATCCTCTCAAATATTCATTCACTACTCGTTCTAGGGTTTTGATGATAGTATCAACGACCACTTGAATCTCTGGTGTCAAGCCCTCACCGAACTGTATACTTTTCGGCTGAATACCAATCAGTACTGTTTTGCCACCAGTTTCTTGTTCAAGATACATCATAAGAAAAGAAAGGGGCATACTGTGTGTACTGATATTGATTCCGCTGATACGGTCCTTGGTGACAAGTTCGGTGTGTCCTGGGGGTTTCATCATATCTGCTGCATCAACCATAATTACTCTTTCAGCCCCAAATTCAGCCAAGTTTCGTGCAAATCCTTCTGGCACGGAACCTACATTTTCAATCATCACTCGGGGATCATCTATGCTTAGTCTTTTTATGATACACAGACCAAGTCCATCATCAGACCGTAGATCATTTCCCATGCCAAGGATGGCGATTTTCTTTGCACCTCTTAGGAAGTCCCGTAGCTCATCCTCGATGTTCTTACCTGACACGTTATGGCTTCAGAACGAGGAGGCTATAGTTCTTGTGGCCTGTCGAAGGGTTTTTCACAAGAACATTGAGGCTAGAGCAAGTAGGCGAGATTCAGTTGACAGGTGAAGATGATAACGAATTTCCTGAACAGGATATGTCAGAGGAAATCCAGGAAGAAGAGGAAGACGTTATAGAAGAACCTGTAGATGCTGTTTTCCAGAATGGAAAGGGGTATGTGGGGAGTAAAGATGCAGATAGAATTTCACAACAAGGATTCTATGGAAATCGGATCGAGGATAGTCAATTGGAACTTGAACCTGTGGAACTTTTGCATCTTATAGAACGAAAGCGGTTAGTTGTAAGAACACCCGATGGAGAGGTTATTGGTCCAGATTATATTGTGAGTGAACTTCTAAATGAAGACCCAGACCTTTGGACACGTTATCTTGTGTTCAGGGACCTTAGAAGTAGAGGTTATGCGGTACGCCAAGGTTTTGGAGGCGGTATTGGATTTCGAGTTTATGCTCGAGGGGACAAGCCAGGTGCATCAAGTGCAAATCAATTAGTTTATGTTCTCAAAGAGGGCGATGCAATATCACTGAGTGACTTGGACATGGTTACTCAGACAGCTTCAGGATCACGGAAGAATTTGGTTTTTGCACTAGTGGATCAAAATGGCGAGGTCAATTTCTATCGAGTTGCTCAAGCTACTCTTCGAGACCGTGGAAGTGATGATGATGGCAAACAATGAAGATAGTGAGGAAATCCTGACACTCAAAGCGTTCTTTGATGAGCATACAATGAGTGTGCATCTTGTGGAGAACAATCCACCTCGCGCTAAGAGAGGCGAACCCGGAAACTGGGAGTTAGTAGAACTCTCTGACCGACTTCTCACCTATGAAGAGCTTAATGTTTTAGCCGAAGCAATAATGGAAACGGCAGAGAATGATACCGACTCGTTTATTGAAATCGAAGAGGAAGGAGCAGCCGTAGTTCAACTAAGAAATCTAAGGATAGCAATTGCTAGGCGTCCTTTCGCTGACAAGATGGAAATCTCTGCAATCAGACCAATTGTGAAATTGAATCTGGAGGACTACGACCTCAGTCCGAAACTGATGAAGAGATTGGAATCAAGAGCTGAAGGAATTCTTGTATCAGGATCCCCAGGCTCTGGAAAGAGCACATTTGCAGCAGCATTAGCTGAATTCTATGGAAGAAAAGGTAATGTTGTGAAGACGCTCGAACAGCCAAGGGACCTTCAAGTCGAGGATGCAATTGTTCAATACTCGCCACTTGATGGGAGTATGGAAAAAGCTGCAGACATCCTTCTATTAGTGCGCCCTGATTTTGTGATTTATGATGAACTTCGAAAGAACTCCGATTTTCAAGCATACTCTGATCTTCGTTCTGCAGGAGTGGGAATGGTTGGAGTTGTACATGCTGGTTCAAATATAGACGCACTTCAGAGATTACTTCTTGGAGGTCGTGTGGAGTTAGGACAAGTCCCAAGTACTGTTGACACCATAATCCACATAGAAGATGGTGGTGTTGGTAAGGTATCAGCGCTGTCATTGAAGGTAAAATTACCGACAGGCATGGGAGGTAATCAGAGAGATTTAGCCAGACCTGTCGTAGAGGTTCGTGAGTTCGAACGAGGCGTTTTGGAATATGAGATGTTCACCTTTGGTGGTGAAAAGGTCGTATTACCAGTCAGAGGTGCTGTCGCACCTACATTAAGGGGTGAAGGACGACGAACAGGAAAGGGTGTTCCTGGAGAGTCTGTACCTGTTTCTGTTAGCTATAGTAAAAAGAAAGTCACAATCTACACCGGTAGGAAGTATTCCAAGCAGAGAATTGAGATATTTGCTGATGACTTGTACATGTTCACAACAGTGGTTGGACGTAATGGCGAGAGTTCGATTCGGATTAAGACTCGACAAGGTGCCATGCTTGTTGATGCGATGGAAGAGGGAGCAAACATCACTGCGAAGATTGCTGAGTGAATTTGAACCCTGCAACAGTACATCTTTTCACAGTCCCTGAACAGCCATTTCCACCTCTAATCTATGAACGGGTCTTTTGAACACATTCATCGAGAATGTTCTAGAATCCGTATTGGTTTGTAATATTCTGAATAACCCTGATGGCGGCGAGGAAGAACTGCTCAGACTCTTCCCTAGTCGGAGTATATGACGAATGAATGATTCTGTTTCCAACAGCAATCAACTTAACAATGCTATCAGAATCCTCACCGGAAATTATCCCGAGGTTCTTTAGACTCCCTATCATTTGTCGTATTGTCAGACCATGACGTGCTAGACGTCGCGTAGTAGAAGCCAACCTTTCAGTAATACCCTGAAAGAATAACTCAAGTGTTTGACATACTCGTGCAATAGATTCCCAATGATGTTCATCAAGGTTTTCGAATGCTTTTTCCAATGACCGAAGTACTGCATTGAACTTATGTTTCTCCAAGGATCTCATAACTATTTGATACTCTGAATTTGTTAATTCCTGAAGTTGAGGTGGTATCTGTCCAGTTCGTTCTAATATTCGTGTTATGATTCTGTCAATATCCCCAAGAGGTATTGATTCCTTGAGTGAAACTTTTTGATACCTACGTACTCCTACAAACATGGAGAGAAATCCAGCTAGGTTAATTAAAAACAACATTGAGCTTGCGTAATAAAACACATTGAACCATACGATGATAACTGAGATGAGGAATAACAACGATGCCATAGTTGCTAGGCCTATCAAATAGCTTTCAGCTCGATCACGATTTACAGACAATTCTAGACCCTCCCACACTCTTCTTTCCACATATCTGACAAGGCATAAATTTGACTCTCAATATTGTAGATTCATCTATGCCGCTATTTATGTCTAAGCTATTATTGTGCGGTTAACATCGAAGAGTCTATAAGTTGTCTGAAATCCAGCGTGTGACGTGGGCCCGTGGCCTAGCCTGGTCGCACAAAGTGGATACTTTGTTTGAGGTAGATAGGGCACTAGCCTCCTAAGTTAGTAATCCCCGGTTCGAATCCGGGCGGGCCCGCCACTTCTTGATATGAAGCCGTAATATCCAAATCCTATGATGTCACTGTCAAATATGGAGACAATTGGATGAGTGATGATGAGAATCACCCACCCTATGATTTCTTACCTGGGTTGGACTTGAGTGAAGCGTTCTATGAAGAAGCCGTGAAACCTATCTTGGACGAGTGTTTTCCAGACCTTTTGTATTCAGCTGCCCGTATTGGACATGGGTCTGATGTGTTAGGGTATGACACCGCACAATCAATGGACCATGATTGGGGGCCAAAATTACAGATTTTTCTGGACGATGCAGACTATGGTTCGCTGAGAGAAGAGATCGATGAAACCCTTCGTCAGAAACTTCCCTGCGAGATACATGGATTCCCCACAAATTTCGAGTATAATAATAATGGTTCGACGAGGATGGTTCCAATTAGCAGTGGACCCGTGAATCATGGAGTTGAGATTAATACAATCAGTGGTTTCTTTATCGAGTATCTTGGTTTCAATCCAATAGAAGACCTACGAATAATTGATTGGCTGGTCCTGCCACAGCAGATGTTACAAAGCATTGCAAATGGTCGGGTCTTCCATGATGGATTGGACAAACTGAATTCTATAGTTGTTAAGTTAGAATACTACCCTAATGACCTATGGCTGTACTTGATGGCGAACCAGTGGAGAAGAATCTCGCAAGAACAAGCATTCATGGGTCGAAGTGGTCAAGTGGGTGATGAGCTTGGCTCTCGTATTATTGCAGCACGGTTGATTCGCGATATTATGATGCTCTGTTTCTTGATGGAAAAACAATACGCACCTTACATCAAATGGTTTGGTACGGCGTTCTCCAAATTGAGAAGCGCTAAGACCCTCACACCATTGTTCGAACAGATTATGGATACAGCAATTTGGCAGAAGAGGCAGGAACCTTTGACAATGGCCTACGAGCATATTGCCAAGATGCATAATGAACTGGGAATTACTGAGTCTTTGATGACAGAAGTATCGCAATTCTATAATCGTCCATTCATGGTAATACATGCAGACAAGTTTGCAGAGGCCTTACATGCAGAGATTAAAGATGAAGAGGTCAAGGAGCTGCCAAAGTACCTTGGTGGAATCAATCAATATGTTGACTCAACAGAGGTCCTAGGATATACGAAAAAGTTCCGTAAATTATGGTCCATGTATCAATGAGAATCACTTTTTGATGATGTAGGCTTTTTCCTCTGTTCCTACATGGACCTCATCAGTCATTCCTATGAACAAACCAGTTTCGACCACACCCGGAATCATCTTCAGATCTACTGCGGTCTTTGCAGGGTCATCAAGTGGTTTTGGAAACTTGAGATCTATGATAAAATTGCCATTGTCAGTCACCACAGGACCCATTTTCTTCTCAGCCTGTCGTACAGTCGGTTCTATTCCAAGTGCTTCGATTTTCCTTTTTACAACACCTAAAGAAAATGGGAGAACCTCTACTGGTATGAGAAATCTAGAAGCCAGCTTATCCACAAGTTTGGATTCATCCACAATAATAATCAGTTTCTTAGAAGCAGAAGCAACAACTTTCTCTTGGAATAAAGCTCCACCGCCACCTTTTGTCAGGTTGAGTTCTTTATCAACCTCATCAGCGCCATCAACAGTTAGTAGTAACTCTGGATTTAGATCTAGATTAGTCAGAGGAATGTCATATTCTATAGCGAGTTGATATGCTTGATAGGAGCTAGGAACCACACAGATGTCATTCTCACCATCTGAGATTCGTTGCCCAAGTTCTTTCGCAAAGATAGCTACTGTGGATCCGCTTCCAAGACCTATTGGGCCAGTCTTTGGTATTTTTTCTAGAGCACTCTTTGCTGCATTGAGCTTTACTTGTGACATATTACGGTCTCCACTGATGAGTGGTTGACCTGTATACTAAGCTTCCCAAAAGCCTTCCGAGAGATAACTGAATCAGACTACTCCATATGGACACAATGTTCCAGTCTTCGGTCTCCAATATACAGCCCATCTTCCATCCTCAGTGGATATGATTGTGATGTCGCAGTTATCCTCTAATGATTTCGCTAAAATCTCAGCATTTTGTTTATTGTGAAGTATATCTACTAGACGATATACTAGACCGTTCACTAATTGCCATCTTGAAGGCTTCATCATGTAGTGATGTACTGTTGTTGCCTAATAATGATGGAGTCACAATTATGGTCGGTATTCCTACCTCCAAGTGTATAAAAATGGTATTTGATACCTATAGGAAACTTAGTCTCCGCCCATCAGAGCCTTCAGACGCTCCATTTCTGCGAGCATTTCAGACTGGAGAGAGCTCTTTCCACCTGCTGGCTTAGGAGCATCACTGGCTGCTGTGCCACCGGGAGGGGCACTACTGGGAGCTCCGCCAGGAGGACCACCACTTGGTGGACCGCCACCAGGAGGACCAGCTGCAGGGGCTGTTTCTGTTGGAGCCGCGCCACCGGGAGGACCACTACTTGGTGGGGCACTATCAGAAGGACCACCACTAGGAGCTCCACCACCGGGAGGTCCGCCACTTGGTGGACCACCGCTCGGAGGACCGCCACCAGAAGGACCACCACTAGGAGCTCCACCACCGGGAGGACCAGCACTTGGAGCTTCACCGCTAGGGGCTCCTCCACTTGGAGGACCAGTACTTACAGTACTAGGCATTCCAACACTGGACGGTCCTGCTTCTGATGAGTCATCTTCGACAGCAGTTCCAGACATTGCAGCAAGTTTTGCTAGATAATCAGAACGTGCTCTATCAACTGCAGAGGATGTGTCAACAATTTCTTTGAGTTCCTCATCCTTTGCTAAAGCATCTCTCACTATTTTCAAACGATCTTGATAAACTGTGACGAGTTTTTCCTTTATTGATTCGTCTATGTCGCCTTGTTGGTTGTAATAGTCAACTGCGGAAAGTGCTTGTTGAATCGCATTTTCCTCAACCTTCAAAAAGACAAGTGCTTGGGCTGGTGTCTTTAGGAACTTGAATTTCTTAGCACCAGCAATACCAGTGGAAACATCACCTGTTGATGCGATAATTTTCCTAATTCCTTCATCTACACTGGCACTTCCGGAACCACGTCGTCCGCGGACAACCAGTAGAACTATGATTAGGAGTAATGGAGTTACAGCTATTATGAACATCCAAGCTATTGGACCAAAGGGGATACCGAGAGACTGGAAAAAGTCGGATATCGGTCTGAATAGTTCAACTATAGAATTTGCGAATTGTGAATAGGGAGTTTGCAATTGTTTCACCTACTGGTATTTTGTCCTATGCCTTCCTAGGCGATTTTGTATGCTATTTTACTTTTCGTGTAAGGATTAGGATTTGTAAGACACCCGTATGATAAGGTTCCTGCCTTAAAGGTACGGTCCTTATCAGTTATCAGGACACGGGGGCTCATAAACATGTCTTTGACTAATGTAAGTTTATGGCATATGGTGTCTTGAGTTCCCTGATTTTCTTACATTCTGACTGTGAGTTCAACCCAGTTTGTCTTAATTGCCTTTAAGCTTTCTAGAACAAGTTCAAGGTGATATATAATGGACCTTTTTGACCCATCAATTGAGTTTTACGTACTACATGAAAAAGCATGGAAATTTGGCGGTGGCGATATCTTCAATCCTCAAGGAGAGAAGGTAGGATCCATGCATAGGAAACTCATATCGATGCGTGCTGAAATCGAACTGAGGAATCCCGATGATTCAGTTGTGTGTATCATCAACAAGAAACTGATGAGTGCACGTCCGATTTACGATGTCAAGGCACCAACTGGTGAATTGATTGGTAGAGCAAAGAGACCTATGATTGCGTTCAGGGGATCAATAGACATGTACGATCCTGAGGATAGATTAATCTACAAAGCTCAGGGTGGTGTCATGAAATGGAATTTCAGGATTACGCATCCTAAAGACAAGAATCAAGTCTATGCAGAAATCAGAAAGAGTGACAAGTGGAGAGATATCTTCGCACCAGCATTCAATTTCAAGGATCGATATGTGATTCATATGGTGGATCCAATGGCACCCAGAATGATGTTGCTTTCCTATGCCATCATCATAGACAACGTGTATCATGATAAGTAGGATTCCTACTGCGAAAACTCTATAATATAATCAGAGTGACCAGCAGGTCATGCCCCAGTGGCTTAGAGGCTATAGTATCTTTGGATGTCCAGAGATGCAGTCAAAGCGGCTGACTTGTAATCAGCAGGTCGCGAGTTCAAATCTCGCCTGGGGCTCCACTTTCTTCTAATCATCAAATTTGTATTATACAAAATACAGATGCCAGTGTATTGCTTGTATTTCAAGCCAATAGAGAAAGAGCGAAACAATCAGTCCGAAAATAATGACCAGTTGAAAGAGCCTTTTTCTTGTTTTATGGCGAAATCCAAACATCCCAATAATCAATCCTATTGCTCCACCAATAAACCCAAAGATGAGTAGAGTTGCTTCGCTGACCCTCCATCCTTTATTTCTAGCACTCCTTTTGTCCCACCACATTATGATGATGGCTAGAAAGTTGATCAAGATGAGATATGCTGCAAAGATCCAGACTGTTGGTGGTAGACTGAGCCAGATAATGATATCTTGAAGCAGTTGCATCTAATTGTCCATCCTTTTTGCTGCAGCCTCTAAGGCAGCAACAAGGTCTAGCTTCTTCCCTGTAAGGAAATTGATTGTAGCCCCGCCACCAGTGCTGATATGAGTAATTTGGTCCTCGAGTTGCAGATGCTGTGCCATTGCACCCATATGGCCCCCTCCAACTACTGTGACTCCTTTACACCTTGCAATTGCGTTGAGTATGTCTGAGGTGCCTTTTGCAAAAAATTCGTTCTCAAAGTAACCCATTGGTCCATTAGCAAAGACAACTGCGGACTCGGTGATGATCTTTACATACTTTGCAGTTGTTTTTGGGCCAATATCCAAGAAGGGATCATTGTCCATCTCGCTAAACTCGCAGTCGTGTCGGGAACTTGACCTTTCTACGGCTGCATCTTCAGGAATAATGATCACGTCTGGATATTTCTTCAAGAGTTCTCGTGCGGTGACTACAGCTGATTCATACCCCTTGATTGCTTTGGAGTATGTTTCCGAAATCTTCTCAGCCGCTATCAGGAACAGTGTTCCAACAAGGCCGCCAAGTAATGCATGATCTACTCTCTCAGTAGCAAGGAGTTTGTCAAGGATTTTGACCTTGTCCTCTACTTTACTCCCACCGAGTACAAGTGTCCATGGATGCTTATCTGTGGCTGTGGCTGAAGTCAATGTACGGATTTCTTTCTCTACTAATCGTCCAGCAACAGATGGTAGTACTGTTGTAAATCCAACCAATGATGCCTGGGAACGATGAGCTGCACCAAATGCATCATTCACAAAGATGTCGAACAGAGGATAAAGTTCTTGAACGATGTCTTCTTGAGCCACTTCAGCAGGAGGAGCTTTCTTCATCTCACCCTCGAAGTATCGAACATTTTGAAGTACTAAGATTTCGCCTTCCTTGACTTCAGATATTGCCTTCTTTGCCTTCTCTCCAAAGATGTCATCAACAAACTTTGCATTGAATCCGAGTCTTTTCAGAACCTCTGTGTGCTGTTCAAGTGAGATGAAGTCATCACTTCCTGGACGACCCTGATGAGCCATTAACACAACCTTACTGTTTCTTAGCTCTCGCAAGGTTGGCTGTATTGCTTCAATTCGAGAAATATCTGTGATTTTCTTGGTTTCAGGATCCACTGAGCAATTCATGTCAACACGAATTAGTACTCGTTTTCCTTTTACATTGACATCATCAAGTGTTTTGAATGTGAAATTCATACTTCATCTCCAGATATGACTAGAGCTGATTCCAATAAAGAGATTACCAAAGATACGAAAAATCACCATTCACCAGATACAATTGCATTAGCAAGTGACTCGAGCAATGGACCTTTTGGATATGAAACAGGCATAAAGTATCGTGTGCCATCCTTTAAGGTAATTCGAAGGTTATCTTCTGCACAGACTTTGAGGAGTGCTCGTAAGGCTTCAATTGTCCAGTCAGTAATGTCAACGACACCGGAGTTAATTGATTCACGAATCAGTTTCTCAAAATGAGGATGTTGGAGTTTCTTGACTATTCTACCCAAGGATTCCACTCGGAGTCTTCTGTTTTCAATATCATCTTCAGTTAGAATTGGGTCGATTGACATGCTTCTATGTGTGGTTGGACTCTATTAAGCACCAATAGAGGTTAGGAGTATCTATACTACATTGAAATGTTTGGGAGTGCATTCAACATTGGGATCTTTAGGTCTGTAGTAAACAGCCCACCGACGTTGGTCTATTTTTGATAAAAACACGCGATTATTCTCTTTCAGTTCTTTTGCTTTTAGTGCCGCATCATACATGTTATCGAATATATCGACCAATCTATAGACGCGACCACCCACCAATTTCCACTTTTCTTTCTTCATGATGTTAGGTGTAGATTGTGCCTAATAACCCCGTCAGGGTAGAGCTGGAATGGCGAAATTGATGATTATTCATTAGGTTCTATGAGAATGATTTGATTAAGGAGGAAGTACTGACGCTTCCAAACCTCCCCTCTTGCGATTTGGCCTAATTCTATATAATCCAATCCAACATGAAGCAACACGCCTTTCCAAGTTTTAGTTCGACCAGCAGCCTGAATTTTCACAGCCTTGCCTAAATGAAGTTTCAATTGTTCATGGATATTTTTTGGATAAGAATCATCGAATTCTTCCAAGATTTTAGCACCTACGGTGATTTTGATTTGGAAACATAAAAACCCGACACTTCTTCATTGAGTACCAGAGAGGTGAACGTGGTGCCGCAGGAGGGATTCGAGCCCTCGACTTCGAGATATCTCATCTCTCGGCGCTCATCTAATCTTAATGACCCCGTTGTCAACCGGAATTTCCAGCTAGATTATGAGTCTCGCGCCCTAACCAGGCTAGGCCACTGCGGCACGTATCACGTAGGGGCACACGCTGAGCTAGTCTATTAAAAGTTAACTTTCGGTCTCTAAGACTTGAGAAGGGCTTGAACCTCCTTCTCCAAAAGCTCCTTGACAATCTTACCGTCGACTTTGCCACGAAGTTCTTTCATGGCCACCCCCATGAGACCTCCTACTGATCGTTCACCCTGTTCTCGAATGAAGTCCTCTCGCTCGAGAACAATTTTCTTGATGATATCTTCAACCTCATCACTACTTGCCATTCCCAGACCAGTTGACACGATGGCTTTCTGGATACCGGACTTTGGTGTTTCGGCGAAAAATGTCAGAATTGTAGGTATAGCTTCTGTAGATATCTCGTTCTTAGCAATTGAATGGAACATCTCAAGAAAATGACTATCGGTGAGATTCTCAGTAGGTACACGGTCTCTGTGAAGACTGACCACTGTATTCTCTAGGGTTGCAGCAATCAATGTTGGGGAAACATTTGTTTCCTTTACGATTTGCTCGAAAAGGTCTAGATTCTGAGACCGAGTGATTTGATAGGCAAGATCAGGGCTTAATTCATATTCTTTGATAAACCGTTTTTCTCGATTTTCAATAGTTTCGGGCATGTTCTTTCTGATTCTCTTCAGAAGTGATTTGGTCACCTTGACCGGTCTCACATCGGTTTCAGGATACATACGTGATGATCCGGGTCTCGGTCTCGCATATTTTGATGTACCATCAGGTAATGGTGTTCTTGTTTCAGCAGGGACTCCTTCAACAGCTTTTCTTACCCTATCAACCACTGCTTCTATTGCATCTTTACTATTCTCTTCTGATGAAGCAACAAGAACTACAGCGTCTTGTTCACTTGCTTTCACTGATTTCCTTATGTTTACAACATCTGTATCTGTGATCCCATATTTGGGTAGTTCATCGGTATGGAATATACCTCCTACTCCACCCCAGAATTTAGCATAGTCAGAAAGTTCAGTTCCGAATCTACGATTTGGCTGGACCTCAACGCCAAGAAGGTTTGCAAAACCTGAGAGTTTTACAGCATAGACAACTCCACCTGATTTCACAGCCTTTTTGATGACTTTTGATTCACTTTTCTCAAAAATATCAGTGATGTCAACGATTTTTGTTTTGATATCATCTGGAGAAACACCACGGGAATTCAGAATGTTCCGGATTTCTAGGAGTTTTTCCTGTCGCTGAGCTTCAAATTCGACAAGGGTCGACAACATGTCAAGCTGTTGGAATCCTTTGATTTCAATGATGGCACCACCTTTGATTGACACATTGACATCTTGGCGGATGGTTCCAAGACCACGTTTGACGCTCCCGGTTGACCTGAGTAGCAAACCTAGAGTAAGGGCTACATCTTGTGCCTCATCAGGTGTCCTGATATCAGGATCAGTAGCAATCTCAATTAGAGGGATACCGAGACGGTCGAGCCTGTATACCCTCATGTTGTTTTTTTCATCATCTGCAATTTTTCTTGCGGCATCTTCTTCAAGACAGATAGTCTGGATTCCGATTTTCTTGTCCCCTACGGTCACCATACCGCCATTGGCAATGATAGTTGTGCGTTGGAAACCAGTTGTATTCGACCCATCGATAACGATTTTTCTCATTGGATGTATTTCATCAACTGGTCTTGATTTGAGAAATTCAGCCACTGTGAGACAGATATCGATTGCTTCCTCACAGAGGTCATGAGGTGGTTCTTCATCTGCTTCAACTAGACAGGTGGTGTCATTATAATACTCGTAACAAAATCGTTTGTTTCGTTGAAACTCAAAGAGGGCTGCAGGGTCAACCTCACCCATCTCACTCTGAGTTGGACGTAGTCTCCTGATGAACTTCCCATCCGGGTCTTCATCACGGATGACTGTTGGACAATGACAGAATAACTTGCGTTCGGTGTTTAGCTGCTGGTGCAGTTCAAGTCCAACCATTAGGCCAAGTTTTTCATACCTGTCCTCAGTCAGTCCATTTCCCTCCAAAGCTAGAAATGTATTCAGATTCTTCACTTCGCATGTCGATCTCGCCTACAAGAGGTTTTAGCAGAAGTTCTTTCGCTGATTTCTGAGTCTTGGTATTCGCTAAGACCCACATGAGCTTGACCAGAGTTGTTTCAGGTATCATGTCCTCACATGGGACAACTCCGATGTCAAGAAGCTCAACTCCTGAGCGATAAACGTTCATGTTCACACGACCAAACAAGCACTGAGTAGACATAGCAACAACGATTCCAGTATCAATGGCCCTTTTGATTGGAGATTGAAGTCTGTCAGGAGCATGACCTAGCCCAGAGCCTTCTATTACAATCCCTCTATAGTCTGTATCTATCAGTTGATCGATTGATGATGCTTCGACTCCAGGATGAGTCTTAACAAGAGCTACTTTCTCCTCGAATTTTGGTTTGAGACTGATTTTTCGTTCTTTGTTTCTTCGTAATAGTGGAGGACGCAACTCTGTCACTTCTTCTCCAGTCACACTGAAGACTGGATAGTCATTGACCGACTGGAATGCATCACGACGACTTGAGTGCAGTTTTCGAGCACGTGTTCCTCTATGAGCATGAAGGTAACTATCTCCTGTTTCTGCATGCATTAAGACATAGACTTCAGCAGCATCAGCCTTAGTGGCTAGATTGATTGCGCCTATCAGGTTCATTGCGGCATCTGATGATGGTCTGTCGGAAGACCGTTGAGACCCTACTAGAACTACTGGAACAGGAAGGTTTTGGAGAGCGAACGAGAGGGCTGCAGAGGTGAATCCAAGGGTGTCTGTCCCGTGAGCAATAACGACTCCCTCGCTCCCATCCTTTATCTCAGATGCAACTTTACGAGCTATTTTTGTCCAGTCAGAAGGTAAGATATTCTCAGATAGGACACTCATGATGACCTTTGCATTAACTCTTGCATAGTTCCTTAATTCTGGAACTGTGTCATAGAGGTCTTGTGCTGACAAGGCAGGGTTTACAGCTCCTGTACGGTAGTCTACCTTGCTGGCGATTGTGCCTCCTGTACTAAGAATTGAGGCTGATGGTAGGCCTTTGATATCAGGTTCCTTTTCAGATGACACTATGCGTTTCTTCTTTCTTGCTTTGACTTTGTTTATCTCAGATTCTTGGTCCAGCTTTATGCCGATATTGTATCCGCTTTCAATCTTGATTATGACATGAAATTGATCACTACCAACCTGACTTCGAGGCATCAGTACGCCAACATACTCTTCTCCATTTCTTTTGATGTTGATTGTATCTCCAACTTTAATATTGGAGCTGGAGAGCTTTTCTAGAACCAATCCACCATAACCCGAGTTATCAAGACTCAACAGTAACCTCACCTTCGAGCTTGAGCACAACGAGGGCAGATGGCTCATAAAAGGCTTCGTCATCAATGACCGTGATGTTCAGAGAATGCCTAAAACAACAAATGCACCAAATAGGATGAATACTAGGCCAATCACTAACTTCACTGTCTTTAGAGGGATACGTGCTGCGACACGGTCTCCAGCCCAAACACCCAGCAAAGTGACTATGATGAAACCTATGATGGATCCTATGAAAACCATGATGAAGAAATTAGATTGAGCAGCAAGTGCAAGAATTGTAATTTGACTTTTATCTCCGAGTTCTGATAAAAGAACGAGTGAAAACATTCCAAACAAGGTACCAGGATTGTCACACGTATCAGGTTCCTCGGAATTGGAATTAGCAAGAGTGTATAATCCCAGACCAATGAACAAAATTCCTGATACATAGGCTATGATTTCTATAGGTAAGGCTGTAGAGAGAATGTATCCAACGATTATTGCTATGACAGATGATGCTGCTAAAGCAAGTATAGTAGCTAGGAATACCAATCTAGGTCGTCGATACTGAGCACTAAGACACATCGAGGTGAGCATAGTCTTATCACCCAGCTCCATCAGTAGGACTAATCCTATTGATGTGAGTAGAGTCTGAATTGGCATAGTATAAACCTCGAAATCGAATTAGTTTTAGAAGTTGGTATATGTATCAAATACGCATGGTGCGGGAGGTGGGGTTCGAACCCACGAACTCCTACGAGAGCGGATGACTTATCGTGACCCCACATTTTGTTACGATCTTAAGTCCGCCGCCTTTGACCGGGCTTGGCTACTCCCGCTATGCTCAGTCATATCGACGTTGATCCGCTTTTTCGCAGGAACTCACCGCGTTGCTTCTTTGCGGCATGCCGACTCTTCAACTCTTTGGTGCTGAATAGCATGCAGTAAGAATTGGTGGGCCGCGCCGGATTTGAACCAGCGACCTTCGATGCCAACGAGTACAAGACTCGTTTGGATTCTCGGTGTAAGCGAGACATCATAGCCGGGCTAGACTAGCGGCCCTAAGGGAGTTGAGTTTGTTATTCAAATAAAAAGTTGCTTACATGTAAAGTGCAGTGATATGCACTTCTTGACGAGTTTCGTCTATAACATATTCACGAATCTGTCTATAACCGAGTTGGGAAATAGTGTTTTTGAAGGTTGAAATATTGTCAGAACTGGGATTTGTTTTGAAAGCTGCAAGCATACGACCTTCCCTCCTTAACAGTGGCGTAAATTTCTCAATGAGTTTCAATGTCCCATCTGGGTCAGTTGTAACATCAATAAGGAGAATGTCGAGCTGATTTCTTTCTGAAATAACCTCGATATCTATAGTGAAAGCATCTTCAAAAATCACTGAAACTTGTGGATACTTTTCTACTATTTTGGATAGTTCTTCAGTGAATCTCTCTGAAACCTCAATTCCTATGACATTTGCTCCTTTTTCAGCTAAATAAGTCAAAAATCCTCCAGCGGAACTTCCAATATCAAGGGCTGTAGATGTATCGCATACAAGTTTGTTTTGAAGATGTTCATCAAGTTTTTTTAACTTCAAAAAGCCTTGAGGGACATCAACATCAGTCCTTAAGATTTCAATCGAGTCTTTCTCAGAAACTTGAGTTGATGGTTTGCACTTTACCCCATTGACCAGAACCAGACCGTCTTTTATAGCCCGTTTTGCTGCTTGGCGGGAGGAAAACTGACCTGTTTGTATAAGCCAGACGTCAAGTCTTGGCATTCTGTATCGCCTCAAGTTCTGTGGGTATGAAAAGATGCATTGGGACACCTCTGAGTTTAGGACCAATTGCAGCAAGTATCCCTGAGGCGCGCGTACTTCTTTTGCACCTCAGTGAAAACTCGAACTTGCCTAAGTCTTCAATCTCGTAGATGTCTTCTCTATGATTCGTTTTCTTCAATGAACTCTCGATTTGGCCTCGATTGGCGCCAAATACTAGAAGTCGTTCGTGATCATCATTCATCCAATTTGAAAAACGTGTTAATGTGGATTGATTGAATTCTGCTTCTACTTTCTCACCGTATAAGTCGATACTTGTGATGTTTACTTCTACAGGAAGATAGTCTACAAGTACGAAGGCTTCAGATATTTTTCTTAAAGGAGCATGAAAATCAAGCTGTTCTCGAAGACGATGGAGCGGAATTAATGCATCCAATCGATTGGAATCAATGACGCCCACATCAGAATAAACACCATAGCCAACTTTTCCAACATCTATAAGCTGCCCAGAGTATGTCTTGTTTAGAACCAGATTTTCTGAATAGAGAGACCTACCATACTCCTCGGCAAGGACGTTCGCCACGAATTCTTCGTCTTCACCATCAATTTTCACAATAATTCTATTCTTCTTATCAGTACCCACACTTGTAATCTGAGCGTCTAGTTCTGCTACTATTTCAGTGATTTCTGATCGAACTGTTTCCAATAATCGACCCCTGTATGCGCCATATGCCTTTTGAAGTAGAACAACTGTCTTCAACTCAGTGCCTCAAATTAGTTGTTCTTAGTTGCGCTAAGTACCTTTTGAAGAGGAGCAAATCGAAAAGATACTACGAGGATGCTTCTAGGTCAGCTTTAAGCTCTTCAACACGTTTTTTCAAGAAAGAGATTGCTTGTGCATTATCTACAAACTCCAGTTGTCCATTACAGGTTGGGCAACGGAAAGAGAGATTCATGGCTTCTTCAAATGGCACAGGAGACGAGTCACGGTTGACACAGGAATATAGATCATTATTGCTCTCATGTTCTAGTCTCTGTTCAAGGAGATTGAGAACCATTCTTTTCTTTCTGTTAACGAGAGCTTGTGCCTTTTTTGGATCGATTTTCCAGTAATACAAAAACCAGCCAGTGTTTGCATCTCGAATTCGTCGGTATGATGCTAGATGATTGTCATGAAGCTTGTACAATATTCTTCTGACAATGTTCAACTTAAGGTCGGTCTTGGTGGCGATTTCTTCGTCAGTGGTTTCTTCAGCATTAACTAGAACAGTCGATACGTCTACCCCTTCCTTACCAGCAATTTCTTCAACAACAAGTCGGAAGAGGTCGTGATTGAAATTAGTATGAACCATTGAAGTAATCACCTAAGTATGTAATATGGCTAGTCGACTGACCCAAATAATAGCGAAAACATCCGATGCGGAAATTTACACCTATAGTATTATACGTCCAAATACTATATATTCACTTCGCTTCGGTATCTTCTTGACGCGCTTTCTGTGACTTCTTTCTCTTCACAACAACTCGATCTCCAAGTGTGGGTCCAGCACCACGTGTCCCTTTGCTTGCTTTGATTGGCACTGTTCCAACTGGTTCTAAAAGAGATATATCGAGTTCTCTTTCAAGACCTCGTATTGTTTTACCGGTTGGTTTCAATCGACCGGATTCTATTGATTGTAATGTTGTGATTCTTTCTCCAATCTTCTGAGCTAGTTCCTCTTGGGAGAGATTCTTCTTTTGTCTGGCAACACGAATCTTCTTTGCATAGTCCTCTATCAATTCTAAATCTTCGAGTAATACTCCAGATCTTGGTCTGGGTTTAGGTTTTGATGTGGATACACGTCTAGACTGAGTTTGTATGGGTTTTTCAGGTCTTCCAACCCAAGATGGACGCGTACTGGGAGATGATGGTGGTCGCGATTTCGGAGATGATGATTGACCACCAAACTTAGCAGCACATTGAGGACAAACTAACATAGAAGCTCCTTCAATTGTCACATTTCGGCCGCGGCCCTTCATATTTCTGCCACATAATTCACAACTGGGCAACACAGATTCCCTCTGATAAATAAAGAATCGAAAGCGTGTTGATAAAGATTATCGAGGGAACATAATTTTCGGTGTTTTAATATATCTACGCTGAATGCTAATTATGGAAATTTGGCTCCCTCAAAGCAATGCTTAAAACATTTTCAGCAGATGAAGTCCTGAGGTGCCATCCAATGCCAGGTACTACAGATGCAAAAGACGAGAGTAGTGTTGATGATTCGACCTATTCACAGAGTTACACTAGGCATCTAGAACGAAGACTAAGGGCTTTGGAAACTGAGAAACAGATTCTTCAAGCTGAACGTAGTCGGCTTGAAAAAGAAACTCAAACTCTGAGGACCGAACTAGAGAAACTGAGACAATCACCTTTGATTACTGCTACAATAACAGAGATGCTTGAGGATGGCAGAGCTATAGTCAAGAGTTCAACAGGTCCGAATTTTGTCGTTCATGTTGCTTCATCAATTGCCAAGGATAAGCTTCAACCAGGAGCTCTGGTAGCCCTTAATCAGAGATCCTTTGCAGTCACACAAGAACTTCCACCATCACGCGATCCAATAATAAGAGCGATGGAAATCGAAGAAGCTCCTAATGTTTCCTATCAAGATATCGGAGGACTTCAAGACCAGCTCCGAGAGATTAAAGAAACCGTTGAACTTCCGCTTCTAAAACCTGAGTTGTTTGAAGAGGTTGGTATTGAACCGCCAAAAGGTGTGTTACTTACAGGTAAGCCGGGAACTGGTAAGACTCTGTGTGCTAGAGCTGTAGCACATGAAACGAATGCAACTTTCATTCGTGTCATTGGTTCAGAGCTTGTTCAAAAGTTCATAGGCGAAGGTGCTCGATTAGTTCGTGAGATTTTCATGTTGGCCAAGGAGAAAGCACCTGCAATCATTTTTGTAGATGAGCTTGATGCAGTGGGCTCACACAGGCTTGATATAGCGACCTCTGGTGATAGAGAAGTACAACGTACACTAATGCAGCTTCTCAGTGAATTGGATGGTTTTGAAACCCGTGGCCAAGTGGCTGTTTTGGGAGCAACAAATCGTCCGGACATTCTAGACCCAGCACTCCTGAGACCGGGTCGTTTTGACCGAATTATAGAATTCCCATTACCTGATGATGCAAGTAGAAAAGAGATTTTCAAGATACACATTCGTGGAATGAAGATAGACTCAGCTGTTGATTTTGGCCAGTTACTTTCTGCAACTCAAGGTAGAACTGGAGCAGACATCAAAACGATATGTACAGAAGCTGGGATGTTTGCGATTCGAGACAGTAGAACTTGTGTCAAACAAGATGACTTCCGTAAGGCTATCTCCAAGGTCCAAGAACGTGGATCTGGTGATCGTGCTCCTGGCGATATTTACTGCTAGTCAGGTCTAGCGATATGGGAATAATAATGAGGTATAGAGATTTCCTGAGAAATAACTTACGTGATGCTATTTCTAGTGAAATAGTATTGCCCTCGGGTTTTCATCTCGTAGGACATGTTGCCCTAGTACATCTCAATTCTGATACAATGAAATATGCACAACTCATTGGTGAAAAGACTCTAGAATATGATAAACGAATACTGTCCGTTGCAGTGAGAACTGGGCCAACTGAAGGAACAATGAGACTACCAAAATACGAACTGGTTGCTGGAGATAGTAATACATGTACTACACATATTGAGAGTGATGTAAAATTCCGACTTGACCCACTTCGTCTGACATTTTCCGGGGGCAATCGTAGAGAACGTACTCGTTTGTCCAAACTTGTGAGAGATGGTGAAATAGTAGTCGACATGTTTTCTTGTGTCGGGCAATTTGCACTTCATATTGCTAAGCATGCCAAAGTAAAAGTAACTGCAATCGAGATTAATCCTGATGCTTACAAATTTCTACTTGAGAACATCAAATTGAATAATTTAGAGCAGTCTGTTACTGCGCTATTGGGAGATTGTCGTAAACTTCATCCGAAGAAATCGGCAAATAGGATTATCATGGGCTATTTACACAATACTATTGAGTATCTTCCATTTGCCCTTGAATCGTTGGTGGAGGATGGTGGGTTCATTCATATGCACATGAACATGCCCGAACAGATGATTGATCATATCCTGACTGAGATTGAAACGAGATGCAATGATTATGGATATAGTTCTACTACTCATATGAAACATGTCAAGAATTATTCGCCTGGTATGAGCCACTATGTATTTGATATTTCGACAACATCCGAAGCGTAATCGTTTTATCCGTTACAATTCCAGCGGTGTACAATACGAGTGAAGGTTACTATTGCACACCTTGACTAAAAAACCGGAGAATAGTCCTATGGGATTCAGAGGAATGTCACCTAAACAAATGGCGCGAATGATGAAAAAGATGGGTATTGAACAGAAGGAGATTGCGGGAGTAAAAGAGGTGATAATCCGATTCGCTGACAAGGAATGGGTCATCTCTAATGTTCAACTTACGATGATCAAACAGGCAGGTACTGAATCATACCAGGTAGTTGGAACAAAGAATGAGAGAGGACTGACTGAAAGCATTGAAGGCAAGTCTGAAGAAACACAGGAAGCTGAAGTTGAAAAGAAGATTGAGATACCAATGGAAGATGCTGCATTGGTTGCTAGTCAGACTGGTGTTGATATTCAGGTTGCTAAACAGGCTCTTGAGGAAACTGGAGGCGACTTGGCTGCAGCTATCCTTAAACTAAGACGTTAGTATTCTGTATTACAAATAATACCTTCAAGTTATTCTTCTTCTTGAGTAATCCAATCACGTACCATCTTTAACCTGACGAAGTCTTCGCGTTCGCGCTCTTCAAGTGCAAGTTTTACAAAACGTGCTGTGGCATCAAGCCTAGGGATGACTACCGTTTCAAGAGCCGATACCCTTCGCTTTGTACGTTCAATCTCGAGAGCAAGACGTTTCACAGTTGATTCAATCTCAGCTAATCGAACTATTGCGTTTAGTGCTTCCTTGAATTTCTCACTCATCACATCAAACTTGGCGCTTGAATCTGATAGAGAGTATGGAAGATCAGGGGTAAACTGTTCAACTGAGAGAACAGGAACTCTGACCCCCATCATCGACCTTGTAGAAATACTAAGATTAGCTTCAAACCTACTAGAGTATGCAAACTCAACAACTCTTGCTGGACCCATTATCATCTTTGCTTGGGTGAGTGCTGAGAAAGCCTCGACAAGAGCCACATCAACTTTTTCTCGTGCCTCTTTGATTTCTGCAATGGCATTGAAAAATTCCATGATGAGTGAGTCTCTCTTCTCACGCAAAAGATCATGCCCTCTTTCTGCCAGTCTCATTCTGTTTTTTAGAGCAAGCAGTTCCATGCGAGTGGTCTTTGTGCCAGGCAGAATCTTACTCATGATTGTCACTTCTGTAGTGGGTAGATTAGCGTGAGGTATATCATAATGGTTCTAAACTCTTGTGTTTAGTACTGCTTCTAGTAGAATGTGAATGCAAGTGCACTGATAATGATTCCAATGAAACACATAATCAACCAGTTTCGGAGATATTTTTGGACCAGCTTGGGACGTTCATTGATCTGAGCTGTAATCACAAAGGTTGCTGTGGAGATATACAGGAATGCAAAGGGAAGAGAAACGGATGCATTATTGAGAGGAGTATCTGTTATCAGAATGATTCCTGAAAGGGCACCAAAAGCAAGGAACGAGAGAATCATCAGTGAGTTCATGATGTGTATTATTCTATCAACATCCATACCGGATTACTCCTATTTCACTTCTTGATTAAAGCTTGAATTGAATTCTCAGCCAGTTCGTTCTCTTCAAAAAGGTTGTGTCTGAATGGTGAATTTTACCACACTTTTTATAACTAGAGTGATTGTTTTAAAATTGTATTACAAGAACTACTTGTGATACGACATCTTTAGAGGTCCACATAATGACAATTGCAATTTATGAGAGTGCATTGATTCGTCACTTCAATACTCGAAAAGAAGTTCTTCGAGCATGGGAAGAGAGGATTGGTGCAAGATTCTCACCCTTTCGTGGCTTCAAGATGCCAGACAGTCGCTTGTACATAGAAGACAGCGACTTTTTGGATTCCATTGTTGACTTGATTATTACAAATGAACGTCATGTCTTTATTCGGGGACCAGTGGGCTCTGGAAAGAGCACATTGATGTTGCTAGCATTAAGAGACTTGCCTACATTGGCTGATCGTAGAGGCAACAAGTTCATCACTGGTTATGTAGGGATGACTGGCCTTTATGAGAAGCAAATGGCCTCTGCTATAGCAGATTCTCTTAGGATTAAATATCGAAGATCATGGGAATCTAGTCAGATAATTGATGCTGTAGCAAAGGAAAGTCTTCGAAGATATCTCGAAGAGAAGAGTCGTACTGCTTTATTCATTGAGGATGTTGCAGACAATCAAGAGGCTGCCTTTCACAAATTGAGGTTTCTTGCTGATTTGCCTACTGAAGAAATGATCGATGCATATACAGGAGCCCTTGACGAACCAATATTCACACTAGTAATGTCTGGGACTATGATATACTGGAATGCAATGCTCTCTTTCTTACCACAGATTGCAGACCGTACTGAACCTCTAGACGTTCCCTCATTAAATGACGCAAAGGCAAGGGAGTTCATAGGTCGTAGAATTGCTTATGCACAGGGACGTATTGATACCTTTGACCCCGAAAATTTTGACATTTATCCCTTTTCTGATGCTGCGGTGAAGGTCATTAACTCGGCAGCAAAAGGTAATCCACGGGATATACGAATGTTGGCACGTGGATGTCAACAAGTTGCAGCTGAAAATCTTAGAAATTCTGGAAATCCAGAAGTGACTAGGGATATTGCTGAACTTGTTTCCGAAGCATATGCAACGTTACTCAAGGAGGTACAATGAAATGAGTCTACTTGGAAAGTATAGAAAAGAAGCAGAGAAGGAAGATGGAGAGGAAAAACCAAGAGTAACAGCTAGGGAAACTCAGCCCGTCGAAAGGCAGACTGAGATGCTGGTTTCAGTTCCAAACAAAGAACGAAAGAGTCCAATAGTTTCTTTCTCTATCCCAACCGATCTCAGAGCATGTCTTAAGGCAATCAGAAAGTCAAAGGCAATCAATCTGAGTATGTGGGTAGAGAAACAGCTCCGTGAAGCTGTTGCACAGGAGTTTCCACAGATAGCTGAGGAATATCTTGAGTCCTAAGCAGTTTATTAGTTGTAATACTGGTATTAGGACCTGCTTAGAGAAAATTAGGGAGAGCGATGCATCTCTGCATATTCAGCCACTCTTGAAATACAGAGTGTCGCCTGTGAAGGGTCATCATAACAGGGAATTCTATTCATCTCAAGAAGATCTTTTCCTGGTTTGCCAACATCTCCTGCTAGCCATACTCCTACAATTGGTTTTTCTATTGAAGCTGAACGGACCCCTTCCAAGGTACCAGCCGCGTGTTCAGTCTGTGTCATTCCTGCAAATGTTGGAACCGCACATATGACAAGGAGTATGTCAACGTTGGAATCCTTTAGTAAGAGTTCGGTTGCGATCCTATATTCTCTTCTACCACCACTTGCTACGACATCAACTGGATTGTTTGTTGATGCCATTGGTGGAAGAACCTGGCGGAGTTCTTTCTTAGTTTCTTCGGAAAGCTGTGCTATCTCAAGTTTGAAATCAGATGCTGAATCAGTAGCAAGAACTCCTGCACCTCCTGTATTACTAATAATACCAACACGATTTCCCTTTGGCATTGGTTGATAATCAAAGAGTTTGCAAATTTCGAACAGTGTGTCTAAGGTAGGAGCAGTGACACAACCGGCTTGGCGTATCATTCCATCAAATACCTTTGTGGAACCAGCTAGAGATCCAGTATGCGATTGGGCAGCACGACCTCCTGCTTCGCTCCTTCCACCTTTCAAGAGGACGACTGGTTTTACTTTTGCTGCATCATATAAGGACTCGAAAAGAGCTCGACCTTCGTCAACACCTTCAATATAGGCTGCAATAACAGATGATTTTTGATCCTCTCTGAAGTAGTTGAGAATCTCTACGAATCCTACATCTGCTGAGTTGCCAATGCTGGCAAACTTGCTCATTCCAATCCTCTTAGCTCTGGTTGTGTATATTATCATTCCACCAAGAGCTCCGCTCTGTGAAACAAATGCAATGTTACCCCTTTCAGGCATCATTGTAAATGTACCATTGAACAGGCGAGTGTTAGAAACCCCAACGCAGTTTGGACCAAGTACTCGGACTCCTGCGTCTTGTGCAGCTTTCGCAAGGTTCCTTTCTAGTTCAATCCCTTCGGGACCAGCTTCGCTGAAGCCACCTGAAATCACTACTGCATTTCTAGCACCAGCCTTTCGGATTTCAGGTATGAGTGAGGGACAGTATTTCGCAGCAACGGCTACAATTACTAGATCAACAGGTTCAGGCAGGTCGCTGAGACTGTCATAAGCTTGTATACCCAATACACGGTCTCTACTACGAGTTACTGGAAACACTTCAATTTCAGATGCAAGTAAATTCATCAATATAGAGTTGCCAAGTTTCCTGTAATCTGTTGACGCACCAACAAGAGCGACCCTTTGGGGATTGAAGAACGGATCCATGTTCTTAATCAGCTCGGTCTCAGAACCCTTCATAGTTTCACGCCAGAGTTGAGTGTGATTTATGTGTGTCGTAAGGTCTAGTATTTCTTGTACTAATTGTAATACGAAGCTTTCTCCTTGCTCAAGCGTCTGTATAGCTTCTTCAGTCTACCACGATTTCTACATTCTGAGTCCAAGGATGTTGCAATTACATGATCCGCTTCTGGACTTTTCTTGTAAATATTCTCGATTGCCTTTGTGATTGTTTTCAATATTATATCATCTTTTGTTTCGCAGAATAAATCCACTAGTATTGTGATAGAAGATTCATTGTAAAAATTGCCAATAGCAAGAATCGCTGTT
The DNA here is from genome assembly GCA_048882965.1 of Candidatus Thorarchaeota archaeon. Classification (GTDB taxonomy): domain Archaea; phylum Asgardarchaeota; class Thorarchaeia; order Thorarchaeales; family Thorarchaeaceae; genus SMTZ1-45. Next base: position 7,855 of record JBHLRC010000016.1, on the reverse strand, counting down.
GTTGCTACACGTGTGTTTTTGTTCTTTGATGACTTCTCTAATACAAGAAGAGATTCAACATCACGAATTGAGATGTGTGCATTAATACAATCAAGTATCTTTTTGTATTCTGAAGTGGGTGATGAATCATTGTAACTAGATAATGTTTCATTAAGTAGAATATTGAGTAATGGTATTGCATGTCTACTTGCCAATTGTTTTAGATCATTCACTTCGTGGTGGATGAGATGAGAGAGTAATCTTCTGTAGGTGTTATTCTTTGGTTGAGGCCAAGTATCATCTTTTAGATCTTTGAATGAAGTGACATCATGGACTTGTGTCCGGATGTCAGTGGGTATTTGTAATACTGATAATACAGTATCAAAAGTATCTGAATCGACAATGATACCTTTAATTCCGAGGGATAATAGTGTGAGTCGACTGGACTCATTAAACCAGAGTGGAGTGATATTGAACAGATTTCCATTTTGTTCTATAGAAATGTTATTGATACTCTCATTCCTGGTTTGATGTAGTAGCTCAACAGTTTCTTGAGAAACAGAGATGTTATCTGAGAAATCAAAGAATAATGTGTCCCTATTTTTGATTTGTTGCACAGCCATTTGTTCCAGTCTAGTAACAAGAACATGCGAAGCATCAACGATGGAAGTTTCGCCATCCAAGCTTCTTAGTATGGTGATCGTATCCATTGGCACTGGTTCTAATCCGCGACATGAAAGTAGCTCAAATATCATTTCTCTGAACTTCAGCTCTTCCAAGTCAGTTTTGTGTTGACCAACGGTCAAGGGTGAAGAGTACTTGTTATGCTGGGCTTTGATTAGATACTCAAGTGCTGTTGGCCAGTCATTATCCCCCTCAATTTTCGCTATGATATCAACCAGGTCTCTATACCGTCTGTCGCCAATTGCATCAGTTATCATCTGTATTCTTTCTTGTTCATCAGCTTTCTTGATGCGTTCCTTGACTGCCTTGAAGATCCTATCGCGGCTGTTTTCATTAGTCAAAGAATATCATCTCAATATCAGGTCGATTGTTTCTAGTGCTTTTGAAATCACGATTAAGGTTTCGTGGGATATTTGAGATGTATTTCTTGTATTACATGTATTAGAAACAGAAAACAAACACTAAGTCTGCTTCGAGAATGGGACAAAATTGTCGTTCTAAGATTAGAACTATGTACTATTGTTACCATGTAAAGTATGAGTGTGTCGTACAATGGCAAGTAGGCCGACAGCGACGGAACACAACTCTCCGACGTTTCAGGCGCTCGTCATTGTCATCTCTATCTCCTCAAACAAACCTCCAGGATGACCTAATGGTTGCTTGAGTGCTGGAGAAAGACTGTGCTCAAATGCTGCGGAATGCTTCCGTGCGACACGCTCGAGCCGTTTTCTTTTTTTTATTCAATCACTCAGATTTCTTCTTGGAGATCTCTGTCTTTAGGGCAAGAGATGATGACAGCTCGTCTAATGCTGACATGATGATCCGTTCAGTTGCTCTAACACTTTCCAGCTCTTCGGTTGTGAGTTCGGTCTTCCCAGCGAGAATGTCACGAATTCTTCTATAATCACCAATCCTAGCTGCTACTTCTTCGAAAGGACGGAAGATTGTTAGTTCAAAGAGACCAAGATATGCTAAGAGCAGCATAGTGTGAAGACAACGAGATATATTTCGACGAGCCTGTTTCAATGTTCTATTGAAAGCCCCTCTTGATACTCCTCTAGACCGAGTCCCTTGTTTTGACTTGTATGCAGCCTTATCCTCGTATGTGATATGGGATCCATAGGTATCTTCCACGACAAGGTCAATCAGCAGGGTTTCTATCTGAGCCTCGCTTAGAACTGATCCCTGTTGGAGCTTCTTTAGAATTGGTTCTTTTAGTACCAATCTCGCATTAGATGTCACCTGTTTCAAAGCTGTCTTATCTTTGTCACGTTTGGCGCCTTTCGAGTTCAAGACATGTCACCATTTTGAAATTAGAGTTTTATACACCGTGAACACAAATTTTCTATCGACCACCAAAACCCTCAAAATAGAAAATAGAGTGATATGGTCCCTATTTCTAATATCGCTTGAAAGTCATGATGAGCGGATACAATTTTGTATACAGCCGAACAGTATTCGATGCTTATGTAACTTTCAGTCAAATAAAATTAGAACTATCTGTTTGAAAGAGTCCATTCTGACTCAGGTGTCATTACAACAAAACCAAGAATTAGATTACCTCGAATCTCATCAAACTTGTAGACTCCAAAGACATATCGTTCCGAAACATCAGTCCATTCGATTCGACCTCTTAGAAGAAAGTGCTGAAACACAACTCGACTCTGTTTTCGCACACTTGCAAAGAGATTCTTGTATCTTCTACGTTGGGAAGGTCGGATACCCCATCTGGAAAAAATGAATCTGTTAGTGAGACTGTTACTTGAGATCAGGACTGATTTTCTTCCTCTACTTCTTGTAGTGATTGCTTCTTTGAGCGCGTTTCGAAGACATGCTGGTATTGAAGCTAATATCGAGGGAGTTGCCTCAGGTTCTCGGACTAATGATCGGGTACGTACACTACGACTTGTCAAGACATCTCACTCTTTTTTCCTATGTGAACCTTAAGAGGACCTATAAAGAAATAATTTGATACCAGTATTTCGTGTAATACAATGCCGGTTTTAGTCACTTCATTGAATTAATATCGAGAATGGTCACGGAAACATTAGGGTGTCTATTCCAGTGAAAAAGAGAGCTGAGATTCATGTGACAGGGATAGTCCAAGGAGTTGGATTTAGACCATTTGTCTATAGTATTGCTGAATCGCTCTCACTCAAAGGTTTTGTACTCAATCTTGGTGATGCAGGTGTAAGGATTGTAATAGAGGGAGAGGAACCTGATATCAAGAAATTAGTTAATCGTATCAAGAGCGACCCTCCATCCATATCACGTGTGGATTCGTTAGCAGTTGATTGGACTGATGACAAAAATGAATTCTCATCCTTTGAGATACGAAAGTCTACTGTTGCGCGTACTAAGGGATCTGTTCCCGTATTGCCTCCTGACATCTCAATTTGTGATGATTGCGTTGAAGATTTGATGAACCCTGAGTCTCGCTGGTATCATTATCCATTCACATCATGTGCAGCTTGTGGACCTAGATATTCAACCATTACTGATCTTCCTTATGATCGACCAAATACAACAATGATAGATTTTCCATTATGTGATACTTGTAATACAGGCTATACTGACCCTGTTGATCGTCGATACCACGCTCAGACAACAGCCTGTGAAACATGTGGTCCTGTCTATAGATTAGTTGATACGAAAGGGAATCAGATTGAGAGTGACAATCCTGTCAAACGTATCACAGAGCTGCTTGGAGAAGATAAGGTTGTAGCGATTCATGGTATAGCGGGAACTCATATTGCAACGAAGACATCTGATTCCATTGGGATTGAAACTCTACGAAGAAGAAAGAAACGGTTTCAAAGGCCTTTTGCGATTATGGTCAGAAACCTCCAAACTGTCAAGAGAATTGCGTTTCTCACTCCTCTAGAAGAAGAGTTACTTACGTCCTGGAGAAAACCCATTGTTCTCTTGAAGAAGAATGTAGACTCGGAACTGATTCCTGATTATGTACAAGATGTCATTGCTCCAGGTCTTGATACTGTTGGAATCATGCTCCCTTACGCCCCAGTTCATCATCTTATCTTTCATTATACTGACGAGTCAGCCATGGTACTTACATCTGCAAATCCCACAGGAGTTCCTATGTATATTGACCCAGAGATTGTAATTTCTGAGCTCAAAGACATAGTTGATTATTCATTGGTTCACAACCGTAGGGTCTATCAGAGAGCTGATGACTCTGTTATCAAGTTCGTTGATGAAGACAAACCAGTGTTCATTCGTCGAGCAAGAGGTTATGTTCCGGATCCACTCAAGTTTGTTGATGCTTGGAAATCTATCAAGGCAGTTGGTGTTGGTCCAGAAGAAAAAGTAACGGCATCGATTTTAAAATCTGGAATGATTTATCCAACACAACATATCGGCGACATTAATCGCGTTGAGAGTTTGGATTTTCTAGCCGATGCCATAAAACACATTTTCCACCTTCTTGATATAGACGAACTTGATGGAGTTGCTTGTGACCTTCATCCTGAATTTTTAACTACTGAATTTGCAGAAAAAATGAGTAAAGATCAGGACATCCCACTCTTTCGAGTTCAGCATCATCATTCACATCTCGCATCCATGATTGTGGACCATAGACTTCCTTATGATACAAGTATTGTTTGTATTACAGCAGATGGTTATGGCTATGGTCAGGATGCTAGTGGTTGGGGAGGAGAAATACTGCTTGGTGGGCTGAAAGATTTCAGAAAAATGGGTGGGCTAAAGAGTATTGACTATCCTGGTGGGGACCTCACAGCTGTCTATGCTGCAAGATCTGTAATTGGAATTTTGAAAGATTATCTAGGTAGTTCAATTGAGAAAAAAGATCTAATTCAGATACTGGAATCAGCACCTATTGGACACGATACCAGTCTGACATCAAATATGTTTGATGTCTTGATTGATTCATTGGATCATAAAATCAATACAATGAGTAGCACTAGTGCTGGAAGATTCCTTGATGCTGTATCTATGATACTTGATGTGAGCTCCGAGAACTCCTATGATGGTGAGTGCCCAATGAAACTCGAAGCCATAGCAAAAACGAGTGATATTGAGATTAGACCTCGATTCGTAGAGAAGAATAAGGAATTAATCCTAGATACATCGGATGGATTGATGCAGGTTCTTGAATTGAAGAAAGATGGTATAAACAGACAAAAAATTGCTTATGCTGCACAGTGGTACCTAGGAGAATCATTGGCAAATATTGGGAGTCGAGTCGCAAAAGATAATGAGATCAAGTATGTTGGTTTTTCTGGTGGAGTCGCACTCAATAGAATATTAACAAGGGCAGTAATCAATCGTCTGAAAAAGGAGAAACTTGTACCTCTCATTCATCGGTTTGTTCCACCGGGTGATGGTGGTGTTTCTATTGGGCAAGTTGCTGTTGCTGCTGCAAAATTGAATGATTAATAATTGTAATACTAGTATTAGCTACAAGATTTTACCTGTTCAAGTCCTAATTTTGTTGCGGTGGTGTTGATTTTCTCATATTTCTTTGGAAATGCTTTGCTGACTACTTGGATTGTTGCTTCCTCTGTTATTGGTATCATTCCAGTACCTAAGATTGCTCCTAACATGACCATGTTGAGAGCACGTGGACTTCCAGCTTCTACTGCCAAATTCAAGGCATCGAACTCGACTACTCTGTCTGTGTATTTGTTCATGATTTTGATTATCTCATTATGGTCAGGATAATCAGCTTGACCCATTGAAACTGCAACAGGATATTGTATATGTGTGCTCATCAAAACACAGCCATCTTTTTTGACAAGTTGAATTTCTCTAAGAGTTTCAACAGGTTCGAATCCAACAAGAAGATGAGCTGAGCCAGGATCTATAATTGGTCCCTTTGCATTCTCTCCCATACGGACAGTACAGACGACATGTCCACCTCTCTGAGCCATTCCATGAATCTCTCCAACGCGAACATTGAGACCAAACTCTAATGCAGCCTTTGCTAGAATCTCAGCAAGAGTCAGAACTCCCTGACCACCAACACCGGTGATAGCAATATTGATTGTATTACCATTATTACTAGACATATCATTTATCCTCCTGTTTGATTGCACCCTGTGGACATACTGAAACACAGGTCCCACAGAGATTACAGAGTGTTTCATCAATGACAGCTTGCTCTGTTTCTGAGTCCATATACATAGCTGGACAAGAAAGCCGATTGAGACATCGTTTGCATGCATTACAGATCTCAGGATCGACATAGTACTTTGGTGGGAATTCACCTGTACGACGACGTTCAGCTGCAGTAAGGAGAGCACAAGGTTCGATTGAAACTAAGACAGCAGGACTATGGTTCTCTCTTGACCACTTGACCATTTCACGAACTTCAGCAACGAGACCTGCTATTGATTCAAATGGCTCAACTTTTTTCACATATTTCACGCCTAGACCCTTACAAGCTTCTGCTATGTCTATAGGAGGGACTTCTTTTCGCATGCCCGTAACTCCAGTACCAGGGTGAGGTTGATGACCAGTCATGGCTGTAGTACGGTTGTCTAGGATGACTACACAAATCCGATGTTGATTATAGACTGCATTTGCGATTCCTGGAAGACCGGAAGCAAAGAATGTGCTGTCTCCAATTGTGGCGACAATATCTTGGTCTGTGACCTCAGCAAGTCCACACGCGGTCGTAATTGATGATCCCATGTCAAATAGAATATCTGCAGTTTCCAGTGGAGGTGCAATGCTCAATGTGTAACAACCGATATCAGAAGGATAGATTGCTTTTCCTCTAGTAGCGGTTCGGATTGCGTAGTATGTTGCTCTGTGTGGACAACCTGCACACAAAAGTGGAGGTCTAGGAGGTAGGTCTGGTAATTCTTTGGTCTTTTTGTCTATCTTCTTCCAGTTAATAGGTGTATTACATGTAGTAACTTTCTTTAAAGCTTCCATCACAATTCTTGGACTATATTCGAACGTGCGCAAGAAGATTCCTTGTTCCTTTCCAAGGATTTCCACACTGACTTTGTTTAGATGTGCTAGACGTCGTGCATGTGTTTCAAGGAATGGTTCCAGTTCTTCAACGACCATCACTTGTTTATGACGCTTCAGAAACTCAGTGATCATTTTCTCAGGTATTGGATGTGTGATACCAAGCTTCAGAACTTCTGCATTGATTTTCATTGTTGCAAGTGCTTCTACTACATAATTGTATGAAACGCCTGAGGTGATGATTCCTAAATCGCCATCACCCTCAACAAAGTTCAATGGACTCTTCTCAGACAACTCGCGTGCCTTCTTTATCTGTTCAAGAAGCCATGGGTGACGTTTGCGTGCAACACTTGGGACTGGCACAAATCGGAATGGCTCTTTTTCAAATTCAACTTTGTCTGGACGCGGAAGAATTTTTCCGAATTTTACAGGAGCTCGTGTGTGATTTATTCTGGTAGTTGTACGGAAGAGTACTGGTAATTCTAACTTCTCTGAGAATTTATAGGCTTCTAGCAACATTGACTTTGCTTCTATTGGATCTGATGGTTCTATTAGAGGCATGTTTCCCATCAATGCATAATATCTGCTATCATTCTCATTCTGAGAGCTCCACATACTTGGGTCATCAGCAACAACAATCACCATTCCTGCACGAACGCCAACATAAGCTAATGAGAAAAATGGATCAGCAGCAACATTGAGACCTGGTCCTTTGCAGACCATCATTGATCTCACACCTGCAATAGCAGCGGCACCAGCCACTTCCATTGCAACTTTTTCATTTGCACTGAATTCAAAGTAAAAGTTAGGAATATGCGGAGCCATGAAAGTCAGATTGTTCCCAATTTCACTACTAGGTGTTCCAGGATAGAGTGCAACAAGACGGACTCCTGCCTCCAGTACACCCCGAGCAATTGCTTCATTTGCTAGAAGAAGAATCTCTTTACCTGGGTTGTCCTCAAGAAGTTCCTCGGGTTTTGCCAATCACTGATCCTCCATGCATGGATATTTCGGTTTGAATTGTGAATGCTGTATCAGTCTTGTGGTATTGGACAAGAATTATGATACTTGGAACACGTGTTCTAGTTTGTGTTGTTCAAGTCTTATCTGGGTAGTCCTCTACAATATGTCTGCATAAGACCCCTTGGTTTCCACTCGAGAGATCTTATGGAGTATGGTTTGAGCGGGTATTATTATATGTTAAAAAAATGGAGATAAATGGAGCTTCTAA
>JBHLRC010000015.1:0-35730 GCA_048882965.1 Candidatus Thorarchaeota archaeon | reverse complement strand
TGAGTTGGGGTGTTGGAAATCCAGAAGATTCAGATTTCGAATTTGAAACCATTGAAATGGTTCCATCAGACATTGGAGGCTTCTTCACAGCCTTCCTTGGCGAATTCCAGCACGGAGTAGTTGTCTGGTATAAGGTGGTTGCACAGGACAACGCTCAGACTCCACTCCAACATGACACTGGTTGGATTGCTGAGGAAATCAATAGTCAAGGAATTGACAGAGTGCCTGCTGTCCTATATGCAGTAGTCATATCGTTAGGTTCTCTATCACTTCTCGTCGTCCTTGTGATATACTTTAGAACCAGGACAAAAGTAAGAGGTTAGAGATTTACTAATTCGAGTACTCGATTTGGTATTTGATCCCGATTCAACAGAGTGAGTTCGATTAGTTGAACATCTTCTCGAGACCTGATTCTGTCAAGAACTGGATGACGTCGCTCTTGGATTGTTCCAATGACTCTACGCGTATCAAGGCATCTCAGAACCTCATCCACAAACTTCCGGGAGAAAATCTCCATCTTCGCTATTTCATCGATGATTATGAATTGTCCTAAATCACGAGCTCTTTGTAGCTCCGGGATCATTATGGACTCAATGTCTTCTACATTAACTCGGTATCTACTCACCTTTGGACCCACTTTCTGATTCACATGGGCTAGAATTCCTCTCTCTCCAGATAGTGTTTCAATTGAAAACCCAATCCGTTTTTTTTTCTCCCGAATCTCTCTTGACCAAAATCCATTCACATTTTGAGAATCAAGTTTTTCAACGATACGTTTTATTGCTGTTGTCTTTCCTATGCCTGGTTTGCCTGTAAGAAGTATGTTTTTCATCATCACTTCTTTGGATGAAATTAACCTTATCATTTCCTATCTACGAGATTCCAATTCCATTTTTAATTGCAATTTATTAGCCTTCCAATCAAGATAATCCAATCCAGGTTCTTTGGCCATAGTTCTGATATCTCTTAACAAGCTACGAACTTCATCATATCGTCCCTGTTTCAGTCGAAGCTCAGCTTTCAATGACAAAAACTGACCTCGGATTCCAGGAAGTTCTTTTCTTTCAATTTCTGACTCCAATAATTTCATCCAAGGTCCAGAGGTATCCCGCTGAGAAGTTGTATCGTCAGCTTCTAGCATCGCAATTTCTGTTCTCGCTAGACCGATTAGACAGGAATTGATACGGTTCTGGTAGTGGATCTGTTCGGCAATCTCAAGACCTCTCTCGAAATGAAACATTGCTTCATCAAGATTACCCCTAGCGATCTCAAGATGTCCTGCTACAATGTGATTCTCAGCAATGGCTCCGTCGTATCCAATCTTCAGAGCTTGAGTTTCACTCTCTTCTAGGTACTTCTCTGCTTTCTCAAGGTCTCCAAGTAGTACAAACGCCCTTGCTAGACGTGACAATGTTATTGACATGCCATGTGATTCATAACTGATGGGAAGGGGGCGAACAAGGGCCATCTTTGCCCATTCAAGAGCGTTCTCACCGTCCTCCATTTCAGCATATACCCATGAAAGATTGGTTGGAACAAACCGTAACTCACTGGTCTGAGTTTCTAGAATTCGACAAGCTTCATTATAAAATTGTAGTGAGAGATTATACTCACCTCGTGCATTGTGGACAGATCCCCTAATATTATTATAATTGAAATATTCTCTTATATCAAGTCCAAGCTCTTTGCTAATCTCTCTTGCCATGTCAAGTGCTTCAAGGGATTGCTTTGTGTCCAAGTTTCGGAGAAAGTATGCTTTAGATATGTATGAATTGAATACTTGATTGATGTCATTACATAGCTGAGCTTGTTTGATTACAAACTCAATGCCTTCCAATGCATCGGTGAGTCTTCCCTCTTTATAGAATTGAAGAGACCGATTGAGAAGTATGAACGGTTTGAAGTATTTCAACTTTGGATGCGTATCAATAAGATCCTCCATTTGTGCTAGAGCATCTTCTTCTATTACACTTCCAACTGAGTGTGTAGTGGCACATAAGTGTCGTATGCGATGCATCTGAAACCTTACCCACGGGTTTGTTGTGTTATTAGCAATTTGATCCGCGGCATTCAACACATCCGCACTTGTTGCTTCATCAGATGTTATCCTTAACCTGACCATGAATGGGCGAATGAGTGCAAGATCTTGGTACTTTCGAAGAACTGGTTCAACAGAATAATCCCCCTTTGCATGGATGAACTGCACCACTGTGTAGAAGACCATCAACGGAGGTGAATCATTCTCCAATACATAAACGAGAAGTCGATCTAGGAATTGTGCATAATTACGTGAACTCTCCATCAATGATTTGAGAACTGTCGTGACCTCTTGTCCCAGGAACGGAAATGGATTTGTAATCGTACCAAGAGGTTTCATTTGTCTGCAAGCTCCCACTTATTCCTAGAAATCAATGGTTTCAGACGATTGTGATTAGTCTTTGCATCATACTGGAAAAGTTGAGATTGACTATTCTCTAAGTGCTTTGCTTGCGAGACCCATCACTGTTTCTTCTAGTTCATCAAGTTTGTCTGCCTGTTCTTTCAACTGTTTGAATTGATTCAATTCGGAAAGGATGGTTCTCATGACTAGACCAGCAACAGCCTGGGACCGACTGTTGAAAAGCTTAAGTTTGACCAGTGCATCTACCAACTCAACAGCCTCCTTACTCAAACGGGTCATGACTGAAACCTCTCTCTTATAATCAATATCCCCAATTTCTAGATCTTGGCGAATTTGTTTTCTCATGTCTGATTTGCTTTCTTCATTGAATAGATCCTTCTGTCCCATGGTTAGATGCACCTCTCACATGAAGACTATCTGTTAGACAACTTATAGAACTTATGTTTCAATTCATTCGACTCTGAATTGAATGTATTTCCCACTGTCTTTTTCATATAGATTAGCTATTTCATATATTTATTATTAAAATTATATTTTATCAATTATAATGATAGTGGCAAAAGTAATATTTATTAGAAATATGCTGCTTTAATCAAAACCGTCTTTCACTTAGGAGAGGAAGATCTTGAAGAATAGAATATTGAGATGCACAGGACTTCTTATAGGACTCGTATTCATTCTTTCATTATTCCCACAATCAACAGCAGCGATTATCTGGAGTGATGATTTCGAAACTGGTTTTGACGGATGGAATGTTGTAATCGGAGATTGGAGAGTAGTGAATGGATATTTCGAGTTATACTATGTCACACAAATATATGGAACAGTATGGCATGCAAGCTCAGTAGTAGAGGGAACTTGGAGTTTCGATGTGTGTCATTCCACAACACTCTCCCAGTATGAAGTTAACTATATGTTTATGTTGAATGGCACGGAAGTACCAGCTGACTACTATGGATATGGTATACGTATCTCAGGTAGCAGCGTCTATTTCGTAAGACAATCAGGAGGATTCAATTCTCTAGCAGCTCTATCCTTTGTCATTTGGGAAGACACAGTAGGTACTTGGACACATATTGATGTGACTCGAAACTCAGCTGGTGAATTTAATGTCTTCTTCAACATCACACCTGGAACCACTGAAGCTATTGCAAATATGTCTGTCACGGACACCAACTACGACTATTCAGAAAAGTTTCTTATTCAAGCAACTGGAATACCTACTGCCCGAATTGACAACATCACCGTTTATGATGAAATAATGATTGATGCCATTGACTCGACACCAACAACAACAACGACACCAACAACCAATGAGACTCCAACAACTGGGAATGGTAATCCGCCTCCATCTGACTATACCCTTCTGATTGTTGGAGGAGGAGTTGCAGCTGTCGTCATTATTGGAGTAGTCGTCTGTTTGAAACGACGTTAGAATTTAAACGGAAGTGAGAGGAAATACCTCTCACACTTCTCTTTTTTCAGAGCTAATGAGCTGGCATTAGTTTGTATCTCTTGTTCATCTTGAACCTAGCCGAATTGATTACCGACTGAACAGCTTTGTCGTCTATCTCCTCTGCTTCTATGACTTCTTTCTTGATGGCATCCTTTAGAATTCCTTCAGCCCTTTTACTCCTAATAATGACGGTGGTCCAATCATCGTCTGTTCCGATGTTTCCACATGAAATGTCCGAAGTCCTTCCGGTCAAATCATTACAATATGCACATGAAGAAGTCGCAATTGAATCAAGATCTTTGACCGGCCAGCTTTTGACTTCACCACCAACTGTAACCATAAAATTTCCCTTCGCTATGGCAAAACGTTCGACTTTACTGATATCGATTCCTTCATTTTTCAGGAAAGACACAAGTCCTTCGTAGTCAAATGATTCCATGCAAAAGAGGCTTATTTTGAAGACTTCCATTTTCGGGTCGACATGAAAGAGACCTCCTGGATGGACCTGCATCCTGTTGACCGCGTCAATGTTACATGCTGTTCCAACAACTGCCAAAGAGGACAGATTATCTTTGTAACCATTCAACAGCTCTCCCACAACCTGTGCATGAGTGTAAACTGTGCCTCCGGCGTCGAGAGCTTCCTTTTTGCTGGTGACTCTCTTTGCGATAGGCATCCAAGGCATGCCCTCCCTTTGACCCACAACAATTGCAGCCTCTACCTCTTTGTTCTCAAGCAACATTCCAAGAATCGCAGTCACAGCACCACCATCTTGGCGATTGTGTTTGCCAAGAGATCTTACCTTCCATACACTGATGAAGTCCCCAATGATATCTGATTCCAGAATTGCAGACCTTGGACACATTGCATAGCATGTCCCACAGGCTGTGCATTTCCCTGTTAGTGTTGGAACATACTTCCCCTCAATCCGTTCACCAGTTAATGCATCCACAGGGCATCCTGCAACGCATGAACCGCATTCCACACAAGCTCCTGTCTGAATGACTTCTCTCTCCAGCTTCTTAAACGCAAATCGTTTGGTGTTTTCTTTTAACCAAGCTTGACTTTTCTCTGATGCACTCTCATGGTCTCTCGCCAATGTTTTTCCCTCGTAAATCGATTTCATTTGGGCTTGTGGTAGTAGTATTTAGCAATGTCGGATTTCGTCACTCGAAAAGATATATCAAGTCTCTATATTGGTCGGAGTCCGATTGAAATGAAACTCACAAAAGAACAAATCGATATGCTTTTAGAGTCTAGTGAGGAACAAGTTTGTTCTACTGACGAATGTTGTGTCCAGTTGGTGGCAGTTGCAGACCTCCCAAGTAGATTTGGAGAGTTTCAGATTGCAGGATTTGTCAGTCCTTGTGATGGAAAAGAACACACCGCAATCGTAAGAGGAAATGTCATTGGAAAAGAAGGAGTCGTTACAAGGATTCATTCGGAATGTTTGACAGGTGATGTGTTGGGTAGTAAGAGATGTGACTGCAGGGATCAACTTTTGGAATCTCTGAAAATCATTGGAAAGGAGGAAGAAGGAGTTCTTCTTTACCTGAGACAGGAGGGACGCAACATCGGACTTACGGAAAAGATCAAAGCTTATGCTCTACAGGACATGGGTCTTGATACGATTGATGCCAACATTCACCTTGGGTACAAGCCTGATGAACGAGATTACGGAATTGCTGCTAATATCTTGAAGAACCTACAAGTAAAATCAATCAAGCTCCTGACAAATAATCCTGAGAAAATTCGCCAACTGACTGAGGCTGGAGTCAATATTGTTGAACGACTTCCATTGATAATTGAACCATCAGAATACAACGAACGTTATCTTGAAACCAAAGAGCGACGAGCTGGGCATCTCCTTGGGGAGTTTGCTGATATCCATGATATCGAGGAAATCAAAAAGATAGACAAGAAACGACTAAGCTAATTCTGTCTACTCTTATTCATCCTTCTTGCCTTTTTTCTTTGTAGTCGATTCCACATACTGTTTCAGCACATCTTCAGAATTGTCCGCCTTCACAAAAACTGGAACACTATCGAGTCCAGTAGCAATGTAACTAGACAATAGCCAAGAACCAGGTGGAAACTCAAGTGTCTTGTCTAATATGCTAAGATCGATTTGGAAAGAGCTGCTTACAACTGTCCTATCATATGGTCTAGGTAATGTTCCAACAAAGAATGTATGTAGTTGTTGCATTATGTTGGTGTTTAGATATGCAATCCTCTGAGTCGCTATTGCTCCTCCGAGACCATATTTTCTTCCCTGCCGGAGAAGTCTCTCAACAGCAGCACTGCATTGTCCTAGATGTCCACTAACGTTTGAAGGTATAAACTCCTGAGCTTCATCAAAGACAAAGAGGATCTGTGGTTTGATTTCAAAGCTCTTCTTTCTATAACGTAAGGCTGCGCTTGTCAATTTGATGACTAGGTCTCTAATCGTATCTGGATCCGCAATCGAGATGCAGACAACACGCTCTGGACCACTTAGTTTCATCATTAGCTCCTTGATCGTGACTCCGCTGCGTTTAGCTTTCTGGGCTCGAGTTAAGACGCCTTTCAGTGTTGATCTCGTCGTTGCCCATGCATAAACCGTTGCTTTCTCATTTACCTTGTAAGTTTCCATAGCTTGTTTTGCAATAGAATCAAGCCTGTCGATGAAATCCATGTCAATCTCATCGTGTTCTGATTTTCCGGCAGTCTGACAATATGAACCTACAAAGTCAATTATCGCATCCATTGCTTGTACATAATTTGGTCTGCCCGAACTGTCTGTACGAAGTGTTCTCATCTCGTGGATTAAACTACTGAAAGTTGGGACTTGTGTTAGAGGTCTGTTGTAAAACGTCACTTTGCCTTTGTCATAGATCTCCTTGAGAACTTCATTTGCTCTCGGATCCTCTTCGAAGTCTCTAGGTTTGACAATCGAACGTGCAAAGTGTTCAGAAGTCTTAGCCTCATCCTCTAGTACGATGCTGCTGGGAATCTTGGGGTCCATGAATACATCACTGAGAAGGAATGGGTACTCACAGCTGATATCAAAAATCACGAGTTTCGTGTCTTTATCATGATAAAGAATCCGTCTGAATAGGTTTGAGAGGAGATTACTCTTTCCGCCTCCGGTGAAGCTGAATACACCAAAATGGTACCGTACAAGTTTTGTCAGGTCCACATAAATTGGAACCTCTTCTCCGGATTCCATAAACATCCTCAGAACACCAACTCGAGGGTCTTTCCTAGGATCTGCAACTGAAGTCTTCTTTGTGAAACCAATCGCTTTCTTCACCTTATCGTTGTAAATGAGGTCTACAGTTTCCATATCAATAACGTACGCTCTCTCGCCTATGAGTGGATACGAAAATCCCTTTCTGAATTCAATCTCTCCTTTCTTGTCAATAACGAGATCATAGTTAATGGGGACTGCATTCATGTGGACCATCATTGTTGCTTGGTCATCAGTTGACCAATCTGGAACTGATTGTTCGATTATCTCCATCTGGAGGGGGAAGTAATGACTATCACTGACTCCACCAAGTCCATAATGCAATGGCCATACCTTACTAATGACCATGACAGTATATCTTTCAACACCTTCTTGAAGCGCCCTCTTCGATTGACCTCTAAAGTTTTTTACCGCGAGAAGCATCCCTTCCTCAAGTTGCGCCATCAGTTCTTTGTTATACCGAATCTTAATTCTGCAATCATATCGAGCTGCAGATCCCGCCCATTCGGATGTATAGTTGGCAGCCACAGGAATGACTCTTGCAAGTCGTCCTTCAAATGCTCCATCAAAGTCTGTGAATAATTTACACTTACTGGTTTCTTCTTGATTGCTCAATACTTGACCTCCTTTCTCTAAAACTACTAAGGTAGAATAGGAATTCTCTCAAATCAGGACGGTTAATCAACCAAACACCTGCGCTTTCAACCATCCCTTTGAATTGACCCCAATAGTATTTGGCCACTTTGTCTGCAATATACAGAGGTTTCAGATGACCGAATAATTCTGGTATGCTCATACTTGTCATTGCTTTGAAGAGCGGCAAAATGAATGATTGAACAGGATTATCTACTCCCTCATAGAATACGACTTCTACACTCTCTGGACTATCTGACCTGTTTTCATAATCATGATGCAGTGTAGTGAGTTGTTTTACTCCTCTGTCAAACTCAGGATAAATCAATCTATCATAGAGGAGAACATTACTCCTTAGCTTTGGATCTGAGGCCGCTTGGCAGAGCTGGAAATATGATTTAGCGAAGGTTCTCTCTATCGATATCTGATTTCTACGAGCCCCTGAAATTAGTCCGGGTTTTCTCTCAAAATGTGGTACTATCGTCTTGAACGCTGTATCATACTCAACTGTTGCCCATGGGACCAAGAGTCTTTCCTTCTCATGAAGAGATACCCATTGTAATATCATCCTATCTGTGTCGGGAGTGTCCTGACCTTGTTCACCGAATCCGCCTTTGAATCTGCCAACATGATTCAGGACAGGAATAACCTGACGTTTAAGATCCCTGGCTGATGTGTCCTTCGCAACTCCGATCATCAATGTTCTATTTTCCCAACACCTTTCAATGGTCATGTATAGCGATGCCAGACTGAGGAAAGCCAAGTCATTTGTTGTAATCCAACGTCCATCGACCTTGAAACGTTCATCATAAGAGACCTTTGGATCTGCAGAGAAAATACGTTCACAGACTTCTTCCACCATTTTTCGAAGTCGATTTTTGATATCACGAAACTGAGGCTTGAGGAGAAAATGCTTCTCTTTTCGAATGATGATTCCTTTAGCCTCACCTGAACCTCGGATTCCCTTCTCCAGTTCCTTATCCAACCTTGAAAGATGGAATTCATCGGTTAATCCAAGCCTTTCCACTAGCTCGGCTCGAGTCAACGAGTTACCTGGTTCCCGCACAAGCTCCATAATAACACGTGGTAGCAGAAACTCCCCTCGAGGTGCAGGTGTACCAAATTCCAGATTACCAAACAGCTTCCTCGAAAAGACCCACTCAGTCTTAGTAAACGGTTTGCCATCAACTTTGTAGCCTATAAGACCACATTCGTGTTCAAGATTCACCCTGAAGTCTGAAGTTTCAGCATAAAATGACGCAATCTCTGATGAGAATATTCGATCCAATAGAAGGATATCAACTGGATCTTCTGAGTTGACTAATTTGTAACCAAGATAAAATTCAGCCAGCCCCATCAGGTAGTCTGCAAAGGCGGCATTGTCAACCACCCAAGCATCACTGAAGGTAATAGAGCTGTCAACCTGTCCATCATCTCCTCTGACTAATAGTGTCTGGTCAATAAAAGGGACCTCGTTGATGTAGACGGGTAACACACTTGAAACACCTAATCCACGTTCTAGGTATTTCTCATCATAGGAGATTGTTGCATTCCCTGAATCTGCTATGTCAATCTCACCATGAGCACTATATGCTCCTGCAAAGAATACTATGAGATCAAACACGTCATACTTCAGGATAGTCCCATCAATTCCCGCGAACTTCAGTTTCCGTTTGCCAAAGAATTCATCCACAAAGGAGATGTCAAATTTCTTAACCGCATAGGAAACGATGAGTTTCGAGAGAAAATCGTCATAGGCCCCCTTGAGACCCTCGAACTTTGTACGGTAATCTCCAACCTGTTTTTGAGCCCCACCTAAGAGCAAGTCACCTGTCTGCTTCAATCTTCGACCAATGAATGACGAATCATCTTCATCCATAGTACTCCCTCAGGGCTCCTTTCATGTTTCCATATCTCCTAAACAAAGATAAGAAGATTACTCGGTAATAGCGAGTGTTTGAGACTCACCTCTATATTCTAATTTTAGTGTCATAAGAGCATATGTTAGACCAACTACCAAGACCATACCTGCTATACTAGATATTCCATATACTGTTCTAAGACTTCCGAAGTACTCCCAAAGTAACGCACCAATAAATTGCCCTACAAGTCGTGTTGAACTCATTAGAAATTGGTAGGTTCCTAGTGCACGTCCCTTCATCTCGTTTCTGACACCATTTACAGCTAACGTCTTTTCAGCTCCGCTCCAAACGACTATAGGAGCTGCGAGTAGAATATTCAAGATTACGAGATCTGCAAGTGAATTACCATAGGCAAAGAGTCCCACTATAATCGCTGTTGAAAATAGACCGGCAATCAAAACCAATCTAATATTCCTATCAGTTGCTGAGCCTACTCCATACATTAGAATCACACATGTAAATGACCAAGCACCCCAAGCTATCGCATACCATGATTCACTAACACCCCATTCATTCACTACTAGATTTCCCATGTAGGGAAATGCAAAATTCATAACAAAAACAAAGCCAAACATCCCCGAAACAAAGATCCAAAAATTACGACCTAACCCTCGAAGGGCAATCATCGAACCTTCCTTGGCTTTCTCAATCAAATTTTCTCCGAGAGATTCACTAACTCCAAGATGTGTTGCTAGTATTGCTACTAAAGCTCCAATTGCTGCCAGAAGATAGAGATCTCCCGCTACATATCCAAAATTCACAAGTATCCCTGCAATAATGGGTGACGTTCCATCAATGAGAAATGCAGGTAAGAGAACCATATTGAATGTGCGAGCGGCGTTTATTCCACTTGTCATGGCAATTTCATCCGCGGGTATCGCACTTGTCATGATTAGTATGAATGCCCATCCAACCTGAATTGTGGCATATTCGAAAGGTATCAATGGCCATACTGGGAAAAGTCGTAAAGCCATTAAACCCGCAAACATTGGAATGAATCCAGCAATCATCACATTCTTTCTTCCCAAATAGTCTGCAAGTGTACCAGAAATAACATATCCCAATATCATTGCAAAGGTACCAATAGAGAAGGTAATACCAATCTGCCAGTACTCATTCATACTAGCCTGAAGAAATATCCCAAACTGCCAAGACCAAATACTCACAGTAAATTGTGCTATTCCAGTAACCACCGCAAGTCGTTGGAGATTTCTGCTTAAACCACCTCGGATTTTCTCATACGACTTAGTTTCAACTATGGTTTCATCTTCAATTGATGTATCATAGTTGTCCTCAGTCATTCAAGTTAGCTCCGAAAACGTTGACTTTGGATATCCCACATCCTTATGACAATGACTATCATGATTCAGAACTTGTAACACAACCCTTAAACTGTGCATTACTCGATAGCAGCTCGCGTTCAGAATCTGGAAGGAAACCCATCGTGATTACCCTTGAAGATGCAGACCTACGACTGAATAGAGCAGTCACCTTTGAGTGGTTGTATGCTAACGGTCTAGGTGGCTATACATCTTCCACCATTGTCGGCTTAAATGTCCGAGGTTATCACGGTCTGCTTGTATCTTCTCTCAATCCTCCTGTGGACAGATGGTTGACTCTCTCTAGACTTGATGAGGCTCTTGTGAATAAAGAAGGAGAATGCAATCTCAGTACTGAGCAGACGAAGAGTGGCGTGACATACAGAGGATATCGGTACCTGAAACGGTTTGAACTCAATCCTCTACCACAGATGGTCTATAAGACTGGGTGTGTTGAATTAGAGAAGACTG
This sequence comes from Candidatus Thorarchaeota archaeon, assembly GCA_048882965.1. Lineage (GTDB taxonomy): Archaea > Asgardarchaeota > Thorarchaeia > Thorarchaeales > Thorarchaeaceae > SMTZ1-45. Next base: position 24,299 of record JBHLRC010000015.1, on the reverse strand, counting down.
TGTTTATGGCTTATCGACGAAATCTCACTGTCGTGAATTATGAGATTACAAATAGTGATGAAACTGTCTTCACTGTTACTCCAATTCAAACCTGCAGAGATTTCGATGCCCGACCTCCACATCTCGACTTTACTCCTGAAGTGGAGGTTGTAGATGATCACTCGTATCTCTCATTCGATGAACGCCCTAACAGTCCTTGGATGTATTCATACACTCCAGATGCTGAGTTCGCATCTGGTGAGATCAGAGTAACAGAACCTCAGATCTATAGAAAGGATAAAGCAATGGGATTACCATATGAAGAAGAGATGATAATTCCCGGTGCATTCCATACAGTTCTAGAACCCGGTGAGCATTTCCTATCATTTCTCTTTGCAGTAGGCCAAACTCGTAAAAGTCTGATGAAGCAACTTGGTTCTCTCTCGAAAGCAGGTCGTAAGGACTTTGCGAAGCTCAGATTCGAAGAGCTTCGACGGAGAAAAATTTTGAATGATCGAGCATATGCAATGTTTCAAAAAGAAAGGGATGAGGATATCGAATGGTTGATCTTAGATGCTGATACATTCATAGTTGATAGAGCTTCAACCAAGATGCGTTCAGTAATTGCAGGGTACCATGAACTCGCGGACATTGGCTTGGATGCTCTCGTTTCGCTGCCCGGACTAACGATGTCTATTGGTAGATTCCAAGATGCTCGCGCGATTTTAACGAATTATGCCAGACACTCGCGATATGGTCTTGTTCCCAATGATTTTCCAGACAGAGGGATTCAACCTGACTATGACTCTGTAGATGCTTCACTGTGGTTCATAATGGCCGTTCACAAATATATCGAGGCTACTAATGATGTTGAGTTTCTTCGTGGAATAATATGGGATACCATGGAGTCCATCATAGCTGCCTATAGAATTGGTACCAAGTTCAATATTCACGAGGACCATGATGGTCTCATCATATCCGGAATTGATGGGATTGAGGTTTCATGGATGAATGAGCGTATTGGGGATTGGACTGCAACACCTAGACTTGGCAAATGTGTTGAGGTAAATGCATTATGGTTCAATGTACTGATGGCGATGGGTGATATGAGTCAGCTTGTTGGTCGAGATCCATACGAGTTCCGAGCTGTTGCTTCATGGATTCGTGAAGCGTTCCAACAAACATTCTGGGATGAAGAACTTGGATATCTCTATGATGTGGTAACTGATGAAACCAACGATGATTCAATCAGACCAAATCAGATCTTTGCCCTGAGTCTCCCGTATCCTATACTTGATGACATTCAAGCAAACTCTGTTTTAAGAATAGTAACTAAACACCTTTTGACACCTTTTGGTCTCCGAACGTTGGCACCTTCTGATCCACGTTACGCACGAGCGTACACAGGCGGACCAAAAAGTAGAGCTGCAGCTACGCACCAAGGCACAGTACATCCTTGGCTTGTTGGACCATACATCACTGCTTGGCTCAATGTAAATGGCCGTACTGATGCCAATAAAGCAAAGGCGGAGAAGAGCATATTTCGACCTGTATTGAATGCTGTAAGAAGGGGATGTCTGGGAACTGTTTCTGGTATGTTTGATGGATCGAAACCTCACCGTGACCGTGGTTGCGCATCCCGAGCTCGAAGCGTAGCTGAGCTCCTTCGAGTGTATTTCGATGAGCTATAGATGGTTTATCCTTATTGGATTAGCTAATGCTTATGATTCACTATCAATGCATCATGCAGGAAATAACAATTGCACGCAAAATACAAACGAACTCTCAATACTCGTTATCTGAATGCTGAACCTTCTGCTCGTAAGCTATTGTTGTTATACATCAGAATTTTAAATAACAATCCAGATGTTCTCAAAGTCTATTAGATATCATAAGAAAAACATTTTGCCAACAATTGCGAATCGTTTGATTTTGCGACTAAAAGCGCACAGAAACTATGAGAACCTCTTGCAGCACATTATATCGATGGTGCTCCGCTGACAAAACGAAATTGTCGCGGGAACAGCCGCTGTAACTTGTGTCTTGCCAGTAGGAGCTAATCCACGATACCTGCCTGTGTAAGTCCAAGTGATTTTCGCTCGAATACATTTTTTATCCTTTTCAACGGTTATACTACAGAACCGCTGGTATTATGAATGAGTCAATGAGCAGACTATCGACGGGACCAGACCATCCCAAATCATTTGGATCATTTGCAGTGAAGACCACCACAATATCAAAGTCAGGGATTACGATTATTCGCTGTGTATTTGCTCCGAATGCTTGGAAATACTTGCCCGGAGTAACCCACCATAAATACCCATAGTGAATTGGTAATACTCCAAACAACATTCTATCTATTAGAGCACTCGTTGATGTTTCGGCCCAATCTTCAGAAACAACTTGCCTTCTATGCCACCTTCCCACATTCAATAGCATCAATCCAATGCGTGCCATCGCTCTGTGTGTCATGAAAAGCCCGAATCCCCCGTGATACTTAACCGCAAGATTTCCGGTTCCCCATGCTGAAGGGCCATACATCCAATCCCATTCATTATCTCTGATTTTAAGTGGTCTGAATAAATATCTTCGAGCAAATTGAGCTGGTGTCATCCCAGTCTTATTTGCGAGGAGTACAGACAGCATTTCTGCATTTCCACTTGAATATGTCCAAGCGAGAGGATCGTCTGTTCCTGGTAGATACTCCATTGGTTTCGTTAGATAGTAATCGAGACTAAAACCAGTACTACCCCATTCCGCACTAGTTACTGGATCGAACTCATTCCATTGAAGACCAACGTTTTGTAGAAGTAAATTCTCCACGGTTATGTCCCTTTTGGCATCAAGATACACAGGATCACCATATTTCGCAGAATCCCACTTGTCAGGGAAGACATCGAAGAATTTGGTGTCTAAGTTGAAAAATCCCTTTTCAATGGCTATTCCTGTAAGCAAAGATAAAACAGATTTTGTGACACTCCACACCTGATGTAGTCTGCCGTCTTTAAGTTCCCAAACTGGATCCGCGTCAGGCCAATAGTAACCTTTTTCGTCCAGCCGTACGGAGTTATAGAGATATTCTTCATTAACTATATACCCATTTCGAATAATCAACACACTTTGAATATTAATCTGGTTTGCTTCGATAAAGCTATACATGTCCTCTATCTTACCTGAATCCATTCCTTGTGCTTCAGGAGTAGTTTCCCTCCAATTATCCCAACTTGGCCAATTCTGAGGTCTAGCAATTGCAAGTGCTTGAGAAGGTAGAAGACCGAGGAAGATGATAGCAGTAACAGATAATCCTAACACAACCAGTTTTGTATTGCGTTTCGTAATCCTAACCACCCTCCTAATATTCATATAATTTTTTTAATAAAGAACTATAGCCTCAGAGGTATGGTACAATAGTGATAATAGTGTGTGATGGGAGAGCGGTGAAAATATCGTAGAAAGCATGAATGCAAGTATTCGACAGTAATCATTGATGAGCTATAGATGATTCATACATAACACATTATATTCAATATTACAACATAATATTTGCAGTTTGTCGGTTTTTTCCGTCAGAGGTTACTAGGAAGGAACCTTTGATGATACACCAAGAAATCAACAGCCAGCATTTGACTCCTAGCACATTAATCCTCATTCAGGAGAAGTGCAGCACGTTTGGCTATTGGTGAGGTGCAAAATATGAAGAAAATAAACACAATTGCGTTAATTTCTCTACTGTTTGTCAGTTATTCTCTTAGTGTGGCTCCAGCTATAGCGCAGGCTCAATCAGGACCAATTATGGGCGTTGGTTGGCGAGTCGAGGAAAACAATGTAACTCAATTTGAGAACTCTGAGGAACAATCGAATTGGATCTTTGGTCCTCAACCGCATATCTGGATCGCATATGCTGATAACATGACAGACATAGCAGACAATAACTATAGAGTGGCTGTTGGCGACGAGCTGCTCGTGAATATCACAATTCCCAAGTCATTCATAAAATCTAATTTGGATGCCGTAGATTTCTGGGGATATGGGAGAAGCGAGAGAGCCGCGTTCTTCGGTCTTGAATATAATGTGACAGCAGATAGATGGAACAGTTTGGCATACAAGTACATTGCGGGTTCTGATGAACCTAGACCTGCCAACTTCATCACTCTGGACTCGCTTGGTTCAGATTACACTGAGGACGCTGACTTCTATCATGTAGTCTTCGCCATCACCTATGAAGTGGGTATTCCCCCTGAGATTTTCACAACTGGTATGCAAGTTGTTGATGTTGAAGGTCGTCCTGTCGCAGCCAATTGGTTAGTATCAGCAGATACAGGGGCATATGTAAGTCCTCCAATTGGCTTTGGCGTACCAGTGATTCCTACTGATTTTTCATTGCCAAACTACTACTACGCTGACATTGTTGGCGAGGATGGTCGTCTCCTTCACTACGTAGATGTGAATGACACCTTCATCGTCCGGATGCGGTCTAATGTTGAGATTGGATCAGCACTAATTCCATTCGCTCAATTGACTTGGGATGAGGATTATCACATCAAGGTGAATTTGACTTATCCAGTCGGTCTAGATACTAATCAAGCTGTACTTTTCAACAAAGATGTCACTTGGCAGGAACTCCCAATCGACCTCTACCCTATCATGTTCCTCAAAGTGAATGCAACTGACGCATATGTATTGGGCGGCTATCTAGATGTTGATTGGGAATGGATTGATATTGGCGGTGGCGTAGGAATGTGGTTCCCACACCTATTGATCGTCGAAAACTCAACCATCGACCTCAGTAAGTACTTCGTTGTGGACAATGGTCTAACTGGTGTTTCTGATCGCCATCTTATCAAATGGGCAGGCTACTTCACCAATGAAACTGATATGGATCAGGGATTTGGTTATGGTGGTACAATTAATCCAGAGATGGAATTAGTCACTGTTCTTGATACAACTGGCAAACCAATTACTGCTCGCCCCGAAATCGCACGTAAGGAAACTATGAAGCTTGGTTTCCGAGTTTCCTTCATTGAGGCTTTTGTCTATAATGGCGCCGGTCAGATCGCAGATGTTGCCCAGCAAGGTGAGCTGTTGAATCTCACAATGCTTGTTCATAGGAATATCAATGAAATCAATGGCTCAATAGTCTATGAACCTGAACCTGGTGCTCTATTCAATGCAACTCAGCAATTGATGAACATGCAGGTTGAAGTAAAGGGGTCCTTTATGGACTCCAATGAAACACACTTCTGGAGAGTTGACATTACTCACACGATTGGTGTCGATTTTGATACTGACGTTCCTATCGCGAGGTCACAGTATCTCATAAGCATGTATGAGAAAGGTGGTAAATTCCTGTGGTCTCTACCATTGCCCGCAACCCACATACACGTATTAAGTTATGACCTAGACATGCAGGAGGATCTAACAACTCTGAATATAATATTCAGTTTTGATGCTGATGCTCCTTCCATGGTCATTGACAAAGCGAAAGTTACTGTTGGCTTGTTGAGCAATGTTCGGACTTGGGATGCTGGGAATAGCACATGGGGTTACCCCTGGTGGCTAGTTTCTGGTGGCCAACTCTCTCTTGCTCAATACAACGATTTGGTTGCTGCGTGGACAAATGTTTCTACAGAAGTTGATTTATCAAGCGATACCATGTGGAGTCCAAGACATCTACGCCTCGGTGATGTAAATGTCTACACACCACCCATTTGGACCGTAACAGATGATGGTGCCATCGACCTTGATGGAAACATCTACACGGTAGATGACCAATACTACGTCAAACGCACTGGGTATTGGGAAGACTCGGGTAATATCACAGTCAGTGGTATGTATGTGGCTTTAGGATTTGATCCAACGCCTGGCAACAATGGTGACGAATTCTGGTCTGAAAGTTGGATGGGCATTCTTGAGATGGACATGTGGTTCAATGCCAATGAGACCTTCTATTGGTATCACACTGATATGAGCCCTGTTGATTCCAGTGAAATGGCAACCATTAAGGATACATTATGGGCTGATTATGACAATGATATCCCTGTACCAGGGTACGAGTATGTGTCATGGATGTCCAAGAATCGTACCTTGGATATCAGCCAAATCCCTGGCCTTGAGGATGGGAAATGGTCCAACACGTGGTTTGCTTGGGGTACAAGACAGACCTATTGGGTTGGTATCTCTGAGACTCAGGCAACACTCGCTCGTTTCCGGGCTGAGTATGCAGGTCTACTGATATTCAATGATGGACTCGGACCAACTCAAAGCGCTCCTGATTTCTCTATCGAGAATGGGCAGGTTGTTACGGATGAAGTAACACACCTGGTATTGATAGATGAGATTGGGGACTTCGAGATTCGGAGACCCTTTGGAGCAACTAATAACACAGGAAATGTCATGGTTGATCCTGATACAGCTGTTAACTTCGGTATCTCTATCTATGATGTCAATGTCACGATATATCCTCTCAGGATAGAACACTCGTCTGCACTGAGAGGTGCTTGGGACTTTAGACAATCATATGAGGGAGCCATGGGCTTGAATGCGACCAATTTTGACTATTGGGTCACCAAAGCTAATGTTGATGAGATGTCTTTCGACATTACATTCAATGTTGAGCAGGTTTCCTATGATGCAGAAGATCCAACAACCTGGAACCATGTTGTTTCAACCAAAGTTGACCAACGCTTTGGGGACTGGACATTGCAAGACTTTGACAACAAGGTGCTAGAAGGTCGAAGCTTAGCTGTGAACTTCTTCGGAGTACTGGGAACAGCTACAGGAACCAGGTATACAGCTGGTGAAAGGCCAGTGACTGACACTAATGGTGCTAGTCTTGAAGCTGACTATTACAAATTTGGTTCTGAGAATACACCATATGCGAGTGTCACCATGGGTGGACTTCCATATACTTGGGGTGGTGATGACCACTCTACGGTATACACATCTGGCTCTTCCACAGCACCAATTGGGGCATTCAGCGCAATGTATGAGTCAGCTTCCGGTTCATCAGTCACCAATTGGAATGTGGACGCATCCATGCTCTTTATGACTGCTGGCTATGAGCACTGGGGTGGACATGACATTATTTGCGACCCTGTATTTGTAGCCTACACTACTTCATCCTCAGGCGGACCAACGACTCCGTACAATCCAGGAGAGGGAAACCCACTAACTCTCTATTTGATTGTTGGAGGCGTTGTGGCTTTAGTTGTCGTAGTTTGTATGCTCTACAGGAGACGATAGTCTAAAGTTTGAAGACCGGGCTATACGTCCGGTTCTTCTCTCTCTTTTTTTTTCATAGCAACCCTTCTGGAAGAGTGTCTCCCACGGTTGTTGGATCACTAAGATAACTATTATCTGGAGGTATAATAACACTCCATCCTCTCGAATACTCATATGTTGCGCATGACGCATATCCCATAGATTGCCACTCGCTTATGTCCAATGGTGCTGCTGTGACATGAGAATGAAAGAGGATAGCTAGTAGTGGATCCACCATGACTGCTACAACATCATCCAAGTGTTTGGATACAATCCCTCCCATACAAGTACCAAAACGTTCTCTAGCTTGTGCGAGTGATTCTCCTCTCTCAGGAACAAAATCTTCATCCTTCCACATTTTCATAATGTTTTCTTTTAATTTCTTCAAGTCATCAGATTCGAAAACAAACTTCATAGAATCCAAGCAGCTAGACTTCTCTACTTTTGCTTCAAATTCCTTAGCTAATGCATCTGCTGACTTCATTGCGAGTTTATCTGTCGCTGAGTAAATTGTTCTCACCCCTGATGCGACTCTGGATCTTGCGAGTTCGAATAATTGATTCTCCCCACGCTCTGATAATTTCTGGGAGTTGAACCCCTCGCCTTCTCCAACGGTTATTACATACACCATTGTTTTAGGTTCAAGCCGCTTACCAACCTCTCTCTCTTGGACGTATTCAAACATTGTAGGTACCCACTGATTTTCTCCTATCGAGCTTCCTAATATAACTCAGTATCATAATATTATGGTTCCATCCTCCTCAAAACCTCATAGTAACCATATCTTCCCATAATATCATCTGGGGATTTCTAAGATGTTTTGCTTCATGGTCAAATCTGTGCTAAGAGGCTTTCGGATTGCTAAGATTGAAAAAATGCCTACATCTGTAAGGTTCATATTGACTAATGAGTAGAAACTGAGTGAGGTTCTGACAGCATGAGGATTACACCAGATAAGATGAACAAGTTGGATGGACGGACATGCTTCATTTGTGGCAAATATCTACTCAACAACTCTTCAGATGATTTGGCATACTTGAAAATTCATACTGGTGGGACTGCCAAAGTCAAGCCTGATACGTATTATCTATTTGCTTGTCCGAATTGTGGCAAGATTGCTCATAAACGCTGCTGGTATAATGTTGGTGAGCAGAAGAAGAGAAAGGGTTTCTTTGGAAAGGAATGGCAATTGTTTTGTCCCAGCTGTGGTCAAGTGTTATCGCCCTCTAGGTCTGATCGAATTGATTGGAAGAAAGGCTATGAGATTCATGGTCATCCCGATAGCGAGCTATTAGAACTACAAGTACCTGATGTTATTTCTTGGAAAGCAGGTTCTGTCTTTGGTAAAATCGGTAAAGCGATTGACGATTTCTTCAAAGCTGTAGGCATTGGATCACTGAGTGATCCAGAGAGAAGCTCTATTGGCGAAGCTGCTCAGAAGGTTGGAAAGACGATTCAAGATGTTGCTGAACGTGTATTCAAACTAAACATACCAGAAGAGAAAAGGTCAGAGATTAGAGACCTTAAGTGTCAGAATTGTGGTGCGCCTTTACCACTACCAGGTGAGTTCGAAAACGCTGTAGTCTGTGCTCATTGTGGTACCGCACATCTACTATAGATTGACCTAGTTTAGTATCATTATTGAGACAGTACTCGCGCGAGATTCATTAATAAACGCCTAGAAACCATTCTAGGCTAGTAGCCCGTTGGAGGCTTTGATTCCGAATGCCAGTATACCTCGAGTTTAATGAGTCGACCTCTCAATTCTTCGAAACCACACGAAGTACCAGCGATGACACGATACTGCTGGTGATTGATGAAGCTCAGAAAAAGTTGATCATGACTGTTCCTTCAGGAAAGACAATGATCACCCGTAGAGCCGCTGAGCGACAAGCCAGGGGTATCACAAAGACAGGCTTTCTCTGCAATGATGGCGGTCGTTATGGCCGAGACCACGAGCTTGAGATTTTGGGCGAAGGCGGTCAACTACCTGATCGTCTTAGAGAGAGTCCTAGAGAAGTCTACTAGATGTTGAGCCCTTTTTACGGGCTCCCAATCCTTTTTCAGGAGGTAAGTCTTACACTCTCCTACATATTATGCTTTCCAAGGCGAAAGCTTATATGTTAACAATAGTTAATTAACTAAGAGGATTAGGACAATGCAGTGCTGTGAACTAAAGTATAGCGACATCAGAAGCAAGGATGTTGTAGATTCCGATGGAGAAAAGGTCGGAGAAGTCACGGACTGGATCTTTGGTTGTGGTGAGAATACATTAGATTTGAAATACATCGTCTTGGGAGGAGGTCGAATTGAGGAATTCCTTGAATCCATTGGTGCGCGACCAGACATTGATCCTGTAGTACAACTGGAGGATGTTGATTCGATATCAGACAAGGTGTATCTTAAGGTCAAAAAAGAGTCATTAAAGAAGACAATTGACCCTGGAGTGTTAAGTGAATCAGACTTCACGTTTTCTAAGCTTTCTGATATCAAGGTCATTGATTCAGACGGTCTCAAAATTGGATTTGTGATTGACATCTGGTTTGATAAAGAAAATGTCATGTGGTTGGTCCTAGGAGGAGGTTTCTTTGAGGAGTTGCTTGAACGTCTTAAAGCTCAACCGGACATCGACCTACTTGTTCCACCATATTTCATTGAAGAGATTAACCAGAACGAGATAAGAATCAACTTAACGAAATACCAGCTTGCATCCACTTGCGAGGATGAGTATAAGAAACTCCACAGACAGCTGGAAGGATCTGCTCCTCATGATGATGCTCGCTACGCTCAGTTAAAACTCGGTTCTACTCCGGGTCGTGGATTCATATAAGACCAGTCAAAGATGGAAATGAGGAGAGAGAATTCTCACCCCACATTTCCACCATCTATGTGTAAGTGTTTTATTCATCTCCGTTTAGTTATGAAAAGAGCTCCGGTTTATTTCCAACGAGTGAGTCTTTCTGATCTTGGTCTGAAGGTAGCAGACAATGATTTGTTTCGTGCATGAATTAGCACGATTCGACCCTGTCTGTTTCTTGTATAGACGAGACTCATTTTGCCAACATATTTTGACCACATATCTGCAAAGTACTCTGCATATTCCTTCTTTGCACCAATGACAGCAGGTACCGCATGATAGTCCTTACGTGTGAAACGATTCCACCACATTGACCTTCTTATGAGTAGGTATCTTGGATTCTCTATTGGATTCAGAATATCTTGAAGCGCTTGTAGGTACACTGATTTCTCTCTATTGTTTCCTCCCTCCATACGACAGAATACCTGTCCATATTCACCTTCGTCGATTACGACGCGCATTCTTGAGTAATCTGTGGTGATTTCGCCAATATAGCACAATGTTTTGAGGGTGGCAATTCCAATCTGCTTCAAACTACTCTTCACAGGACCATGTTTAATGAATAGATAGATCGCCTTGAGAGTTGTGGGTGCCATTATTATCATGCAAATAATGAACAGAATAATTACTATTAGAATAAAACCTTCGAGTGAGGGTACCGAGATATCTTCCAAGGCATGTGATAGAAAGTATCCTGTCAGAAATAATCCTTCCCAGAACAGAGCTGAGATTGTATTCCTGAAGACGAAACCTCTTGGAAGGTAGACCTTCTGCGCTTCTATATCCTCAACAAGTCGAACTCCCTCTTCCCCTCTTCGAAGTGCCTTATCCCAGCTTTGTCTGATGGCGCCTCTGTTGTTTGCCAAAAGGAACATAGTTTGGTTGAATATCTTAAGTTGATTCTTTTTGAATGGTGGTTTGCCAATTCCTAATCTGTCGAATCCATTTTCAATTACTGGCTCTAATGAAGAAACACCCACAAATGCTTTGAACCTCCTCTGCATGGTTTCAAAGTCTTCACCTGCGATGTAAGAATCGGGTTCGATACATACTAGATGCCAGATATTTGCAGTCTTGTCAGGATTTCCCCGCTCACTTCTTATTGCTCTACCACGCATTTGATTTGACAGCATATATGACCCAACAAAACTGGCAAGAATTAACGAGTTGATTGATGGTGCATCCCATCCCTCGCCTAGAAGACTCTTGGTTCCAACAAGGACATTAACTCCTCCAACAGAGAAAAGGTCTGTTACCGCTCGAACAAGTTTGTGCTTCTCAGATTCCTTGACGTGTATTTGGAGAAATCGACCATCATGTTTCATGGGTTTCAATGTCATTTCTGAATGGCCGATTCCCAATGCCATTGCGCACTCTCTGAAAATCTTCTCAGATTCCATAGGGATGACGACAAGTGAGCCACTGAGGATTCCCGCCTTTGATGTTTTCAGACCTGCCCGGCGGATTGCTTCGAAGATGGGGACAACTCCAATTTTATTCAACACTGGTTGGTCATCGGGTGATTGAGGAAGAAATGCCTTCCTTATGTAATCCGTCAAGATAACCATGCGTAATTCATCGCCAAGAGACTCACTCTCTTTCTGGGCAATCTCAACAATCCTCTGTAATTTTGATATGCTCTGTTTGAGTATCTTGTCAACCATTGAGATACTCCTAAGCATGACCTTTCGCCTTTCTAGTGCTCCAATTCGTTTGAGTTCATCCCGAATTTCCTCTAGAAATGGTTCTAGTTTTGGTCGATCAACACCCTTAGGATATAAAATACCAGTAAGAAGAATCTCAAGCCATTCATTATTGAGTCTAGGAATGCCCCTTGTTGAATCAGCTATGATTTCTACTGCTTCTTCTGGAACTTCCTCGCCGTGATGGTACAGGTAGACAATTAGACTTGAGAAAAACTCTGGCTGGTCAAGTATTTCCTCAATGTATTTCTCTGGAGCGTTTAACCATTTGTGAGCACTGACATATCTCTTGAACTGGTGCTTGGTTTGTAGATTGCGAACAAACATTTCCACCTCCGTCCGAAACTTGGTGATCTCAGCGCTCTCCGCATCAGACGGTGATGAGAAGATGACAAGATCCTGATGTGGACACAGATTGTCTTCGAGAACCAGCTCAGGTACTGAAACCCTCGCATCTACATGCCCGCAGAGTTCCATGTACCTGTCCCATTCTACAGGAGGTACATCAAATGGGGGCGTTGCTGTAAGAGCGAGTGTCTTTGGTTGTCCTAGGCTTTTGATGAGTGTAGTAAGACTTCTCCACCAGCTTGACCTGAGATGGTGTGCCTCATCCAAAACTATTGTCTGGACTCCTCTCTCAATAAGCAATTCAACCAAGTCAGGTAAAGGCGCATTCTTACTCAAATTCTTGTTCTGATCCAACCACGAATGAATGTAACTTTCTTCATCATCCTCCTCTTCAAGATCCTCCTCTACTCTCTCTATCTGCTCTGTTTCCCGTAACTCTTCAATTTCCTCATCCGTTTCTAGTTCTTCCTCAATCTTTAGACTCATAGCGCTATGTAATGCTTGATAGGTTGCTACTGTTATGAAACCCGGATTGAGAAGGTTTCGTGAAACCCATTCTGGTGTTTTCGAATTCTTGGGGAGAAATAACTCAACGAGTCTTTGAATCCATTGATCTCTAATTGCTAGAGTTGGAGCAAGAATCAATGTTGGTTTATTAATTCGATGAACTACTTCTAGACCCAAGACAGTCTTTCCAGAACCAGGTGCAGCTACAACATGGAGTTTATTGTCATCAAGATGTTCTTCAAGCTCAGATAGTACTCGTGCTTGATATGGTCTCCATGTAGAATGAAACCTGACCTCTTCAGGAAACTCCTTCATTACTAATCCAGCCATCTTCCAAATCACTTGAACACATATTAACTGATTTCGCCGCTTCTCCTTATCTACCAATGGACACATTGCAGAATGGACAACATACAACCTTGCCTTTCTTCAAGTCTTCAACATTCTGAAGCGTCAATGCTGAGCCACACATAGGACACAGCCATGCACTTAGCCTCTCTCTCAAGTCATCAATCGCAGGTAGAATCATTGCTTGGTCCTCCCCACTTACTCGGAGAGTACACTTCGCTCCCTTCACACCACTTGGTCCTGTGATATTGATCTGAACACCTACGCTTTTACCTGTGTATTTTCCTTTTGCCAAACCACTGATACTTGCGTAGACAATCCCATCTGTCTCATCAAAATTGCTATTCACTTCATAGAAGTTCGATTCATCTACAATTCGAAGTGCCTTGTCAAACATCTCTTTAGGAGTCCACTCATTTACTTTTATTACAATCTCCCCGTGTTCCTGTTCCTTCAACTTTAATTCAAAATCCTCGGGACTCACTTGGTCTGGTAACAGTAGATCACACACCGACCTTATCACGAAAGGTTTGGTGCTGAGTGTATGGGGATTACCATGCATGTCCATATATGAAACCCCTGCAACAACATTACCTCGAACGCAGTCCTGCGTAGGAACAAAGTCGAAGGTAGGACTACGGAAACCACCGGGTTCTATCTTGGAAAACTGACAATCATCATCACTCGCAAGTCGAAGAGATGTTTTGGGAAATGAGAGGAGGTATACCCTTACATCAGTTATCATATACTCAGAGTCATTTACTACCTTGACCTTAAACCTCATCCTGTTACCAATAAACTCCCCACCTCGAAGTGCTTTCACCTTACTCTCTTCAGGAACCCTATGCTTTTGAGATAGAGAAGAGGAAACACCAGGTATTGGTCTCCTTGTTGTTCTATACGCAGATCTGGCTCTCCAATAACCTGTACTACTTCTTCTTCTGCTGCTTCTGGGGTAAACCTCCTCCAATCTTCTGGATCTTCTTGATCTCTCTTCCTTCTTTTCCTTTCTTCCTGAATCAAGACATGCGCAGCAGCAGGCTATGACTATGAAGATTATACTAATCGCATAAGAGGGATCAGAATACTGCATCTTCTTTCCCTTCTCTATCGTCCTATTGATACACAACAGAATGGACATTCAACAACTTTTCCATCTTTCAGTTGTTCAACATTCTCCAAGGTCAATGGACTCCCACACATGGGGCAGAGCCAGGCACTCAATCTCTCCTTCAAATCGTCTATCGCGGGTAATATCATCGCTTGGTCCTCACCGCTGACTCTGATTGTACATGATGCACCTTTTTTCTGGGACGGTCCTGAAACGGTTATTTCTACACCAACACCCTTGCCTGTATACTTCCCTTTTGCCATTCCCGAAATCTTTCCGAACACAATTCCATCATTGACTTCCATATTACTACTAACTTCAAAGAAGTTCGATTCGTCCGTGATACGAAGTGCTTTCTCGAACATTTCTTCTGGTGTCCACTCACTAACCTTGATAGCAATCTCACCATGCTCATGTTCCTTTAGCTTCAGCGCAAATTCCTCAGGTGAGATTTGGTCTGGAATGAGCAGGTCACACACTGCTCTAATGACAAAAGGTCTCGTACTCAGAGTATGTGGTTGTCCCTTCATGTCAACATAGGATACCCCTGCGACCACCTCTCCTCGAACACAATCCTGGGTTGGGAGGAAATCAAAGGTTGGACTTCGGAAACCTCCTGGTTCAATCTTAGCAAATTTACAGTCATCCTTGTTACCAGCTAACCTGAGTGCGTCCTTTGGATATGAGAGCAAGTATACAGTGACATCAGTGATCATGAATTCAGTTTCGTTCAATACTTTAACCTTGAACCGCATTCTGTTGCCTACAAACTCGCCGCCCCGCAAGGCTTTGACAGTCTTCACTTCAAATGACGGAGGTGTCTGAATTTTCCTGACAGCATGTGAAACGCCCGGTATTGGTCTTTTGCCAGGTCTAGTAGTCCTTATTGTTCTTGATGGTGCTATTTCTCTGGGAAGCTCCCTCCATCCCTTAGCAGGTATTGGTCGTCTCTGCGCTGCTACTCCAATCTCTCTCTTGACGCTTTCAGGGATGACTTCATCACTTGCGATTTCAGTTGTACTAGACTTACTTTTTCCTCCTCCAGTACAGCCTAAACCGATAGCGATGCATGCTAGAAAGAGGAAAAGTACAATGAGAATTCCGTTGAGGAAGCTATCGATAAGTTGAAGCATTAACAGCATTTGTCCCGTTCCCACCAACCGAAGTGGTTGTTTTCCTGCATAACTCTGCACATGGGGCGCTTTAAAATCTTTGATGGACGAGAACATATATCTTCGTTAAGACCAAAATTCATTCTGAGGAAATTGTGTTTGTGAGGGTCGAATGATTGTCAACACTAAAGAGAAATTTCTCATATGGTCTGATCGTCACACTAATTATTCTAATTCTTGCATCTCCAGATATTGCCTTCGGAGCTAAATTTCCCATTGGTCTTCAATTGGATTATGAGATTGAATCCCGATATGGCTTCAACACAGATAGCCATACTGTCACCTATGAGTTTACACGTTGGATCGATGAAGACGCAGAGATCGTGGAACTTCTTGTAGATTCGAGTCCGACACAAGTGACCTACCCAAGCGGTTCTGTGACAGTTATTGCTGGATTCCCACTATGGGCTGACATTTCAAGTTGGACGGAGGGTGGGACAACTCAATTTGGAGGATCTTATGACCTAACACGTTCTACCAAAAATGGTTTCAGCTGCTGGTACCTTCGGGCAGAAATCTATGGTCCCGGGGATTTCGATGCAGAATTTTGGAACATCTATTATGAGTGCACATATGGCTTTCTAGTGTTCTACGGAAATGTTGATTTCTATAGTACAACAATCACTGAGCATACAGCAACATTGGGTGATAATAACATCAACAGCTTCAAGTTTCTGGGTGGCTTTCTCGACACGCCATATGCCATGATTTTACTTGTTGCAGGAATATTTATTGAATTAATAGTCATCTGTAAGCTATGGGCTCGCCGAACTGGTTACGCCTAAGTGTATCAAGCGATGAAAACAACCATCAACACACCTATGATTGTAAGAACAGTTCCAACTGCAACCTTGCGATTGACATCCTCATCTAATAAAACAACAGAGAGCGGAGCAGTAAACATTGGTGCAGATGCAACTATCAAGGCTGTAACTGTGACGCCAACGAACTTGACTCCAAAGGTGTATGCTATAAGACTAAATCCAAGCGCAATAATACCCACAAGTAAAGCATGCAGGGTAGTTCTCTTGTTCGGAAACTCTCTCTCTCCTCTCAAGGATAGGAGGAAAACTGGTACAAGTATCAAGGATGCGGCAAATATCCGATAGAAATTTGCCTCAGCTGGAGGTACACCGGTCAAACCGAATTGGAAAATGACATCACTTGCAGCCCAGCAGAAGAAGACAAGAAACGCAAGTACTATCCCAATCCGTATGTCATCCTTACTCCAACGCTTGTCAATCTTTTCATCATCATATTCTGCTCTAACTATCATAATCACGCCAATCACAATGATGATTGCCCCAATCACTCTCTGAGGAATGACAGGTTCAGCGAGGAAAAGTGCAGCGAGAAAATACACTAAGAGTGGATAGCTCATTGCGATAGGAAATGCCCTCGATACGCCAATTCGTTCTTGGCTAAGGAAATACATTCCATCACCAATAATGATACCGATCACCATAGAGAGTATTAGGGGAAACAATGCGTCACTGGGAATTGTGAAGATAAGAGACCCTGACGCAAAAACTCCAAAGATGTACGCAACTGGAAGACTCACCCACATACGAGTGAACATGATATCCATGACGCTGATGTCATTACTCATCCTCTTGTAGAGAATATTAGTCACTCCGAAGAATATCATTCCTAGAAAAGCACTGATAATTCCCAAGACATAAGGACCAAACACAGACTGCATTATTAGAAACGAAATAATTCTAACCTAATAACTTGCCGTATCGAATTCTATCGTCCAATTGTGACATTACAGAATGGACATTCAACGACTCTCCCCTCTTGTATATCCTCAACCTGTGCAAGTGAGAGAGGGCTTGAACAGACTGGACAGAGCCACGCACTTAATCTCTCTCTCAAGTCATCAATCGCAGGTAGAATCATTGCTTGATCCTCCCCCGACACACGAATCTTACATGAGGCTCCTTTCTTTCCACTTGGTCCTGATATGTCAATCTGAACTCCTACTTCTTTCCCAGTGTATTTTCCTTGAGCAAAACCAACAATCTTAGCATATTCAATGGAATCTACTTCCTCAAGCTCACTACTCACTTCGAAGAAGTTTGACTCATCCACAATTCGCAGTGCCTTCTCAAACATCTCTGTAGGAGTCCATTCCTCTATTTTGAATACTACTTCACCACACTCGAGGTCAGTCAATTTGAGTTCAAAGTCTTTGGGCGTGATACGTTGGGGTAATAGCAGATCGCAGACCGAACGAATGATGAAAGGTCTAGCTGTGAGAGTATGTGGTTGTCCCTTCATGTCTATGTATGAAACCCCCGCCACAATCTCACCTTTGACACAGTCTTGAGTTGGGAGGAAATCAAATGTGGGACTTCTAAGGCCACCTGGTTCAATCTTTGAGAAGAATACATGGCTGTCCTGACCTTCAAACTTCAATGCATCCTGAGGATAGGAAAGCAGATAGACCGTAACATCAGCTATGAGATACTCGCTATCATTCTGAACCTTTACTTTGTATCTCATCCTGTTGCCAATGAATTCTCCACCTCTCAGAATCCTTACTTGTCCCTCTTTAGGCCTTGATTCAGGAGTTATCCTTATGATCGACCTAGTAACACCAGGTATTGGCCTTCTTACCATTTGATATCTATAGTCTTCAGAATCCTTATCTTTTGGTGTGTCTTTGTAAGTTTCAGCAAAGTATTGCGTGATGGTTTCCTGTTTCTTTATAATACTATAACAGGAATAGACCATTGTTCCAATTGTAATGGTGGCAACTGTCCCTGCAATTCCAGACACAATTCCCGATGGACCAAGAATTTGAATTGAAAAGAAGAGAATGATTAGTACCCACAACAATGCAAATATGATAACGAGAAGCTTACCATTACTAATCTTCAGCCTGTCACCCTCCAATCTTCCTGAATTCAAGTAATTCTGAGAGAATATAGTCTTTTTCAGTGCAAGATTATCTCTCTTCATTATACAGCTTAGACCTATGGTATGACTTTGCTGTATAGAGAGCTCCCGCAGGATTGTGTGCTAACACTCTATCTTTTGCCACCAAGCATGTCACCAGAGCATCAGAGTGCTTGATGAAGAGCGAGTCATGACCCACGCACAGGCCTACAATCACATTGAGCCCTGTATTTTCTTGATTCATCACCTTTGCCTGTCCAATTGGGTTGCATACACTCTCATATGTACCCGGTCGAATCTTTTCATCATCCCTGAGACCTATCTCTTCTTTTGGGATACTTCCACTCTTGCAGCAGACTGATACAACATCAAATCCGTTTTCTGTGTAGATGTCAGCAAGAGTCGCTGCTTCTCTCCTAAGACCGATACAATAGGCGATCCCAAGTTTTTCAATACCCATCCGTTTCGCGAATTCCATGGTTTCTTGTACTCGTGTCCATTCACAGTACCCGGTGGCTTCTACTCTTGCAGACTCCTGTGAGGTCTTTCTCGTTTCTGGGTACTTGTATTGTACTCTTGCCTCAGCTAATACTTCATTGTGAGTCTGCATCGGACAGAATCCCTTTGTAGGAAGATCGTCTAATTCACCTGAATAGCATGCAAGTTTGCCGCAGTCTGTGCATCTAACCATGACTTCACCCCATCGTGATTTGCATTCTGTGAGTACAGAAGATAGCTGAATGACCTTCTAATATGTGTGTACTGGTTTGTGTGCAGAAACCACATGCCATTCGAGTTGTAGGAAGTATCGAATCAGTATCGTCAAAATATCCAGTTGTTGGTATTTTTATCATCTCTGTTTCAGTGTCCACTATTAGGTTGAATCCTTTGTTTTGGCAAGGCGAATTAAAATCATCGTCCTATAGTCACATTACAGAAAGGGCACACTACGACTTTTCCTTCTTTCAAATCTTCGACATTGGTTAATGATAAGGGGCTTGAACACATCGGGCATAACCATGCATTTAATCTCTCTCTCAAGTCGTCAATAGCAGGGAGAATCATCGCATGGTCTTCTCCAGAAACCTTGATCTTACATGAGGCACCTTTTGTTTTTGATGGCCCAGTAATATCAATCTCAACACCAACCTCCTTCCCCGTATACTTACCTAATGCAAAACCAATTATCTTTGCAAAGATAATTTCATCAGTTTTCTCAATTTCGCTATTGACTTCAAAAAAGTTGGATTCATCAACTATCCTTAGTGCCTTCTCAAACATCTCCTCTGGAGTCCATTCCTCTATTTTGATAGTAACCTCGCCACATTCTAGTTCATTCAATTTAAGCTTGAAATCCTGTGGTGTGATCCTCTGTGGCAAAAGCAGGTCACAAACCGATCTTATGATGAATGGCTTTGTGTTCCTCAGCTGAGGATTGCCTTGCATATCCAGAAATGAAACTCCAGCTACAATCTCTCCTCTGACACAATCTTGGGTTGGTAGAAAATCGAAGGTTGGACTTAGATACCCACCTGGTTCTATCTTTGCAAAGAACACATTGTCATCATCGCCCACGAATCTCAATGATTCTTTTGGATAGGAGAGTAAAAAGACAGTCACATCAGTAATGACATACGGTGAGTCATTGGTGATCTTCACTTTGAATCTCATTCTGTTTCCAATAAACTCCCCTCCGCGGAGAACCTTCACCTGAGGCTCCTGAGTTTCTGGCAGTGGTTTTCTCCTAGTTCTTTCATAGGAGATATCGTCAATCTCACTAAGAGCCACAGAGACTCCTGGGATTGGTTTTCTAGCTGCCATCTTTGTCTTTTGGGACTCACTTTTACGTAATCTTTGAAAACCTGTTGGAATCATTGATTGATACTCTGCTGGTATATCTCTCCTTAATGATGGTTTCTTTGCTGACTGCAGAATTTCTCTACAGGACCACACTGCACAAAAGAGTGAGAAAATAATGATGACCGCAGTTGAAAGGTAAATTAATCCTAAATACTGCCCAGTGAAAGCAACTGCGATAGCTATCATACTGCCGATGATAAACAAGGACACACAGATGTATACTACAGAACTGCTAGAGTATCTGCTTTTCATTCCAACCATCTGATTCCCTCAACCATGAAATATGTCTATCCAACTTCCTATGCTATTCATATTCTTGGCAGAATATAGGATTTTCCTCAAAATACTGAGGAAACAAGGTTTCTATGAATATTCTGTAGCTACGGACTTATGTTTCCGTATGTCAAATAATGACTGGATGATGGACAGACTGAGTAGCAGATAACCGCCAATGAGACCTATCCAAGAATGTATTGGAGTTTCTAATCCAATAATCACTGTTGTCCCGATAATAAAAGCTAGAAGCGCACCAACAGAATAAGTGGTTGGAACAGATGATATCCCTTTTGAAGAGGCAAAACTGGATTGAAACATGATAATGAATACAATAGACAAGACAAATCCAATGAGAAATGCAATACCAAGCGGGTCACCCAGAGACTGCATATCGTTATCTCCTACTCTCATTATGGTTGTTTTCTTTTAAAGAAACGCTGGATTCGAATGAAAAGTTACTAGCAGTGAATTAATCTCCAGAAAGAAGAAGACGAGTCTTACACTTACTTGGATTGAAGTATCTCGGGTCTAAAGGCATCAGTTGCATTTATCTCATTTCGCTGCAATTCTGTCTTAAGGTGTCCAGGAATGCTTTGGAGGCAGGTTGGAGTTCGAAAAAGCCTAGTCATAACAATGATAGTTCTATGTCTCGCATTCTCTACACCACTCATATCCTCAGGTTCAGCTTCTATTTCTACTGGTAAGACTGCATACTTTGAGTATTATTTTTGTCAAACAGGTGGTTGGCATACATATCTAGAGTTCACAGTTGAGGAATGGGACCAAGCCACGAATATTGCTCTAATTCGAGTGACCAATGAATCTGCAACACAAGATTACAGAGTGAAAATCCCCGAATGGGAAATTGTTGATTCTGCAGGTAGCATCATTCATGGATGGCCATACTCTCCAATCTGGTTTGATATGTCCTCGTATGTAAATGAACAAGTGATTAACGACACTGACTCTTGGTTATTCAATTTCACAGTGGAGGGTTCACGCGAGTTTCATCGGAGAACTCAGAAAGTGGGCTACCAAATCCTAGAGGATCTCTATTATGATACAGAAGCCAATCGCATTGAACAATATGATTATTCAATAAAGAATCCTGACAATACAGTGCATACAATTCGACTGAAGTACTACCCTGGTGTTTGGAACTTCGATTCTTCTACGACGACTGCTAATGGTCAATCTGCAACGTTACTTACGCCATTTCTTCTAGCTGGTGTCGCTGCTGAAATAATTGTGATCATCTATCTCATAACACGTCGTCTTCGTTAGAAAAAACAGTGAAAGAAAGACAAGGGGTAATGATTGACTCATCACCCTCCTGCTATTTGTTATTTCCATGCTTCATCAGATGCAGGAAGTGTATTCTTTGGAGGTTCAGTCCCCTCATGTTTCTTTACGATGTCGACAGCTTTTGGAATCCAATCAAGACCAAGAGTCTTGACCTTCTCCATGGTCGGAACACCGTTTCGTGTCCAACCACGTCGCTTGTAGGCCGCATCTGTTAGAAGTCTATAGCTCTCTTCTCTATGCTCTCTGAGCTTCTCATTCTTCTCAGTAGTACTCATTCCAGAGATATCCACACCAATCTCTTCGAGTTGCTTATCATATCGTTCTTGACGCGACTCGTACTCCCAGTCAGTCACTGGTCCCGCACTTCTATATGGAATGAAGGAGTCATGGAGTCTCAGACCCTTGCCTTGTCTGATGTTGAATATTCTCTGGAAATTGTAGACCTTCTCAGACATGGTAATCAGGTCGTCACCCTTAGTGGGTTTCCCAGTCATCGCTTGGAAGAACTTTGCATAGAATTCAACGTGTCCTGGTACTTTTGCTGGTTCGTCGGTTTCTGCATTGTCTGCTGGTACAACGTCGTTCCAAGGGAGCTTACAGAGTCCATTCAGACCAAACCAGGTGCGCCACATGGGGAAGTAATGCAGAGCCTCAGCCTTATCCTCAAAAGTTGGTAAGTAATTATGAACCTGGTCCATGAATATCAACCATGCCTCATCATGCTGCGGTCCTTTCAGTGTGAGACCGTATCCACCTTGCTGGGCAAGACTCTCTTTGGTCACGTATTCAGAGTATTCGAGTCCTTTGTGTTCCATAGCTATATCCTGCATCACCTGCTTGTCAACACCAAAGTTGTCAGCAAAGTACCCCTTGAGGTAATGGGATCCTTTTCCAAAGTGTTCAGCACCAAAGCCCTTGCCTTCAGCCATCTCATGCAATACAGCTAAAGCTTCTTCAGCAGCGCCCCAATTGAGTTTGTGACCTCCAGTTGCCTTCTCGTCAATATGTCCTTCTTCAAAGAGTTCCATCACAAAACCCATGGTCGTACCGAAGCTAATGGTGTCGATACCATAAGCGTCACAATAGAAGTTCAGCTCGGCTACAAAGTAAGGGTCGAAGATACCAAGGTTGGAACCACAGCCTGCAATTGTTTCGTATTCCGGCCCATCAACCACGACGCTCTTTCCCTTGAATGCTCCTGTCTTTGGAACAAACTCTTCGATACAGTGTGAGCAGTTGATTGCACACGGTCGCCAACAACCGTCCCATCCCTTGCCTGAATTCGTAAAGATTTCCTCCCAGACATCACCAAAGAGATTCTTAGCTTCTGGGTCACTTCCAGCTCTGAAGTTGCGAGTCGGTAGAAGGTCAAACTCATCCATGATTGAGGGGAGATGACCGGTACCAATGACCCTCATACGGTTTTGTTTTGGATCTAGTTTGAGTATCTCTCCTGAGTGTTCTCTCCCGACAGTCTTGATTCCATCAAGGTCAGCTGGTCCATTCATGTCAAGAGTGATCTTCTCTTTCTTCATGACAATTGCTTTGAGCTTCTTGTTCCTGAAGACTGTCCCAATTCCTCCCCTCCCGGCTTGCTTGTATCTTGGGACATTCCTCCGCATATCCCACCATGAGAAGTTCAAACACCCCATCCATGCATGCTCTGCAGCAGGACCTGAGGTGACAACTGCCATGTCCTTACCTTCCTTCTCGGTATGCCGTTCAGTGAGTACACGTGTGATCTCGTAAGCAGTCTCAGGGAGGTCTCCAGCATCATTAATCTCAATCTTACCATGATCACCATCGATGAGGATGTACACATCTTTCCCTGCTTTACCTTGAATCTCCATAGCATCAAAGCCAGCAAACTTCAAGTTTGGACCAGCGTATCCTCCGACATTACTATCAATTGGAATTCCTGTCATTGGAGAAATAGATGTTACAATAGACTTTCCTGCACCTGGATACTGGGTAACCCCACCCAGAGGTCCCGTAGCGATACATATCTCATTTTCAGGGTCGTCCCACTTGACCCTCCTGTCCTTGGGTAGACCATTCCACATCAGCCAGAGGTCAAAGCCCTTCCCACCCGTGAAGGTCTCTTTCATCTTTTCGTCAACAGGTTTGATCTTGATTGTGTTGTCTGAGAGGTTAACGTACAATGTCTGATTGGCATAGCCCTTCTCTATCTTGGGAATCTCGTATGTAAACTCTTTGAGCACTGTTATCACCTTGGAGCTAGACGATTCTCGTGTGCTTCAGCGTCATGTTCAAATGCCACTAGCTCTTCCATTTGAGTCTTGCTTTAGCTGACCTGCATAGTTATACATTTGGGCATCAGCTACGACATGCTTAATCATGCACTTTGGGTCCGTTTCTGAAAATCCCCTTTACTATTTTCTTCGATAAAGATTATATGTTTTAGACTCTAATTATATCAGAATAGAGAGGAGTTCTCACAATTCATGCTCCAAAGAGATGATCTATTAGAAGTTCTAGGTGTTTGGTTGATTTTTGCCTCGATTATCCCTTGGATTTGCTCACTCCCTGTATTCTCTAGTTTGATACTTGGATTTCCCTCAAACATGGCTGTGTCTAGTTATTGGTATCTTTTTTCGCCTACTGTTGTTATTCTCCTGAGTTTAGGTCTGATTAAAGGAGTATCTTGG
>JBHLRC010000014.1:0-36106 GCA_048882965.1 Candidatus Thorarchaeota archaeon | reverse complement strand
TGAGAACGAGCTAAGGAGATTGGGATTACTCAGAGATTTGGCGTATTTACGACTTCGAGAGATAGATGCTCTTGAAGAAAAATACACTAAAGGTACATTCTATCTATTCCCTCGTGTCAAAGGATGCACAGAATCACGAAAGCTCGTTATGGACATACTCAAGTCAACAGCAACACTAGTACTACCAGGATCCATCTTTGGGGATGCGGGTGAAGGTCATATCCGGATTTCGATTGGACCTTTAACTCCAGAGGCTGTAGACGAGGCTTTTGATAGACTATCAAGGTTCTTCAAAGAGGGTTAATTGTCCTCATACGTTTCCCATTCCCAGTCCGTCACAATATGGCTTGTGTATTTTCGCCATTCTGCTCGCTTAAGTTTCACAAAGTTCTCCAAGATGTCTTTCCCAACCGCCTCGCAAATCACACTATCCGCTTCAAGACTATCCAACGCATCTTCTAGAGTAGCTGGGAGCATCCTTATTCCGAGTCTATTTCTCTCCTCCTTACTAAGATGGAAGATATCCTCGCTTCTTGGATCTGGTGGTTTGAGTTTTCGGTTTACACCATCCATCCCTGCAGCAATAATGGCTGTGAAGAGCAGATATGGATTAGCCATAGAGTCTGCTGACCTAAGTTCTATAGCTGCCTTTTCTCCAGAGCCAAATAATGGGACGCGAATCAATGCAGTTCTGTTCTTCATTCCCCATGTTATGTAGACTGGAGCTTCATGATGTGGAACAAGTCGTTTGTAAGAGTTGACACTTGGATTAGCAATCGCTGTAATAGCTGGTGCATGTTCCAAGAGACCTGCAACAAACATCTTTGCTGTATCCGATAGTTCAGATCCTCCATCCATACCGAACAGATTCTTATCACCGTCCCAGAGCTGCAGATGGCAGTGCAGGCCATTTCCAGCTGCACTTTCAAAGGGTTTTGGCATGAAGGTCACATCAAGTCCCTGAATCCTAGAGATCATTCTTGCAAGATTCTTGAATAATAATATATTATCCGCCATCTTTGTTGCATTGTCAAAATCCAACTCTATCTCTTGCTGCGACTCACCAACTTCATGATGAATAACCCGTGGCTTTATGCCCACAGTTCGCAAGGTTGCTGCCAGCTCCAGTAACATGTCCATTCCCGGGCTTTGTGGATATGTATCAGCATAACCTGCATCATCGAAAGGTTCGCCATCAGGTGTGATAAAATGAAACTCAGGTTCAACTTTTATTTTAAGCTGCATCTTACCGGGAAGAAGATCCTCACTTATCTTATGCAGACGCCCACGAGTATCTAGTGAGAAGAATTCAGTACTTTTTCCATCCATAAACTTCTCTCTGATATAACACATTGCAGCCGCAGTACGCTGTGCAACAATAGGCAGTTCGATTAATGTTGTCATATCTGGTTCCAAGCGAAGGTCAGATGACTCAACTTTAGCTAAACCTGTGACGGAACTTCCGTCGCAGCTAGTGCCGCTTTTCAAAGCAGGGTCCTTAGCAACCTCTTCTATTGTTTCTGCAGGCTTGCAAGGAACAACCATTGCCTTCATTCTACCAAGCAGGTCCGTGAACCTCAGCTCTATGAACTCAATCTTTTCAGACATAGCAAAACCCCCAGGAGTTGCCTTTTTGGTTCGGAGATGCATCCGTTTAAAGGTCTTGGTTTAGCCCCAAAGCTCCTTGTACCACGCCTCGGCGTTGTTACCCAACTCGAGTCGGACTGAACCACTGGCAACACTCACTTCTTCCCCCTCTTTGATTTCGAAGTTCAGTCCTGCAATCCTAATTGCTTTCTTCTCAAGATGGACATTCCCGATATTACGAGCGTGCATGGTGGCTGTTCTCTTTCCCCCATCCATTATCAACAGCTGGTCATGATATGTCACATCGCACTTGAGTTTGAACTTGTGGTCTTTGAAAGAACCCATGTGAATCTCAAGGTTGTTGAATTCTGCCTTCACATCCTCTGCATGCATTGCTTTCACACTCAGAGCATCACTCCATCCTCTTATGAATTTCATTATCAGGATAATAGAATCCGGAAGACAGATAGTTGTATACGGTCTATAGATTGATGAGTGATATGCGAAAAGGTCTTCATATTGGTACAAGCGGTTGGTCTTACGATAAGGATTGGTCAGGTATATTCTACTCCTCCAGAGGATCTATGCTTAACCAGTATCTCAAGTATTTTCATACAGCTGAAATCAACTCCACCTTTTATGCACTACCGAGACCTAAATTCATCAAACACCTATCAATTCTCGATGAAAACGTCTTTTTCACTGCGAAGCTCCCCAAGAAAGTGACGCACGATGCTCGACTCAATCTCCCCGGTGTTGGTGGTGAAACTTTGACTGAGTTTTTCCGACTGCTTGAACCAATCCGCAATAGAATCTCTGTGCTCCTGATTCAATTGCCTCCATGGGACATTTCAACAATGGGTGACCTTGAAACTTTCCTCTCATTCTTGGATTCTTCATTTAGGTATGCAATAGAATTTCGAGACCAATCTTGGTTGACAAGTAAGGTATACAATCTACTGGAAGATTATGGGATTGCCAATGTAATTGTTGATGAGCCGAAGCTACCCATCGATCTTAGAATAACATCCGATTTTTCATATGTTCGCTGGCACGGTCATGGAAAAAATCCATGGTTTAATTATAGATACTCGGTTGAAGAGCTTGAACCTTGGGTTCCTCGTCTTGAAAAGCTCACAGCCTCCGTCGAAACCACCTTCGGTTATTTCAACAATCACTTCGCAGGTAATGCTCCTTTGAATGCTTTTCAAATGCTCGCTTTGCTAAAGAAAATAAATCCAAAGCAACAGGCGAAACTTGAACGAATGTTGAAGGTTTCAGAAACCAGTCAATCAACTCTTGATTCCTTTTTGTGATGCGTCTATGTCGTTGAAAGACCTTAGTGAAACATCCTATAACTCTCAATTTATAATATCACAATCTAAGGAATATATAGAAGGCGATATTTGACGCAAACTGTCAATGGATTCCTTATGGCTCTTGGCGGTCTTACGGAATTCCTCGTGTTCATTGTTGCAGTATACATCATGTGGCAGATTCTCTCGAGAGACGATTCCCATCACTAAGCGTTTTGGGAATTCATCCCTTCTTTTTTTTATATTCAGGAGTGTGCAGAGTATTGCCATCTCCAAAGCCTGATATGCTGATTTCGCCCTCCAGTGTATACTTAAACTCACATCTAAAGAAAGATTCCAGAATTCGACCCCCATCGTGAACTATGAGCTGCTAAAAGCATATGTGCGCAAAGGGTGAAGGTTACAGGGAAATGAATTGAATGCTATGTATCAACTCGCTAAAGGGGTAAATTGTCAACAATACCTGGGAAAAGGATCGATGGCCAAAGCACCATGGTGGGTATATCTATGGGGTGGAATTCTTATTGTAATGACTGGTCTACTTGCTGTGAGCATTGTATATGTGCTTATGGAAATGATTCCCCGAGGGATGGATGTCCAAATGCCTCTGTTCTTCATCATATTACCTCTGAGCATCATTATTCCATTCACAGTGATAGCAATGGCAATAGTACTGACAATGAAGCGAGAGTAGAAACCACAAAACATCGTCATAATATTTGTATAAATAGTAGACACCTGTTGGTATTACATAGGCTACTCTTTCATCATCTTCCTCTGGAATCTCTAGTTGTGCTAGTAAAACATGTACAAATCCCATGGGGCTGATGTGTGGTTGCTTCGCTCTTCCTCAAGAGGCCAGAATTTATATCGTAGATGAGTAATCATTTTTAGCTCGAAAATTCAATAATTCAATTAATCAATAAGGGTGAAAAAGTATGATTTTCATGTTAACAGCATGGTATCCATATCCCAAAACAAAAGAGGTTACAGAGAAGACCATTGGCGCACCTAAGTTACCAGATTATATTAAGAAATGGCAGGTATTTGGCACTCCAGATGGGAATAACGGGACGAAAGTCTATAATCTTATCATGGTTGAAAAAAATAAGGCAGATGAGGCATTAATCTTCATTACAAAAGTACAGAATGAGTTTACAGACATTGACGGATATGTCTGGAAAATAGAACCTTGTCTGGGAGTCCAAGATGCACTAAAAGTCTTAGAGAGAGATTGAAGTGTGAAATGATGTAAGTTGTGATTCGATCTTACATGGTAACTGATGTGTGTTTCTTGGGAAGAGGTAATCTCTTAGCAATAGATGATGGTTGGCATAGAGATGATGCTGAGTAATTCATTTACCTATGATTGATAACATGTCGTATAGCTCATGAACCATAGGGAAACACCTCAAAAACCGCTTTACCTGTTAGTGTAAAGTAAGGCGCATTTCTTTGCCATCTCGAAAGCCTAATAAGCGGACCCACGGCCCGATGCCAAGTCAGGTGAATAACCTATGAGCTTTGATATTATCGCTGAGCCAACTGTAAAATCTCCACGTGATGGTCGCCCAAAGCGAGGACGCGGTTTTAGTAGTGAGGAGACCGCTCAGGCTGGTCTCACCATAAAAGAAGCTCGGCGCATGGGGCTGATTGTGGACCTCAGAAGAAAGACAGTCCATCAAGAGAATGTTGATGCAATCAAGCAATACATCAAGGACCTCGAGAAACTAGTCAAGAGTCTAGCTGAAGAAGAAGCTCCAGCGAAGGCAAAAGCCGCAGCTCCTGCAGATGACTTGGGGTCTCTTCGTGCTGTAAAGAAGGATGAGGTTCCGTTACTGGTGAAAGCAGGAATCAAGACCTTCGAAGATTTGGCGTACTGTG
The DNA here is from genome assembly GCA_048882965.1 of Candidatus Thorarchaeota archaeon. Lineage (GTDB taxonomy): Archaea > Asgardarchaeota > Thorarchaeia > Thorarchaeales > Thorarchaeaceae > SMTZ1-45. The sequence goes on along the minus strand of JBHLRC010000014.1, from coordinate 31,319 downwards.
ATATCTCTAAGGTGGCCAATAAGACTGGTATTGACGAGGACAGAATTACAGCAATGGTCAAAGCAGCCCTGAAAAAAGTTTAGAGCTCTATCTGACTATATCCTAGGGGCTAATCGAGTTGGATTATACTCGACTTATTTCGGTTCTGAAAAATCCTCCAGAAGTGAATTACCCTGTTGTACTTCCGGATTTCTTTGTAGACCACTTTGTCGTATTCAAGAGTTTTGACGAACTGATGGATGGCTTGAAGCTGCTTGCAGAACAAGGGGGTGGAAACCTTCTCGACAATGAGCAGTTCATCAGAAAGGGCGGGAATGCAGTAAATACAGCTTCTGCTTTGCTCTCCTTGGGGCTAAATCCAAAGATAATAGTCACTACAGATGACTACGGTGATTCTTTATTGAAGTCGCTCGCACCCCGTGAGTTGGATTTGAGTCATGTTCATACTGACGGTCGCTTATCCTCAACAGTATCTATCGAAACAGAACACTTGGGACGAAAGGTCAACTTGATGATCAGTGATAGTGGTTCAGCCTCAGAATTTACCTTTTCGGATCTCACTGAGGATGATATTGAGGTCATCAAGGGGAGTGGGATTGTTGCTCTTGTCAACCTTAACCACAACAAGAAAGGTGCTGCTCTTGCTCATGACTTATTCAAGATGATAAAGGACTCATCTAAAGCACTGACATTCATTGATATGGGTGACCCATCAGGGAATCCGAAGATTGTTTCGGAACTTGTCACGCAGGTAATTACAACAGGCTTGGTCGATATACTCGGTATTAATGAGAATGAAGTAGGTTGGATTGTGGCTTCCCTGACCGGTGACAAGGAACATTGGGAATCAACCGCAACAAAACCAGATCTCTGGCTCAAAGGTGCAGAAGTGATTGCGAGTGAAACCGGTGTTCGAGTGGATCTCCACACACCTTATTACTCAGCTACCGTTGAAAAAAGGGGAACCGTTACTGTCCCAGCATTCGATGTTGAGAGTAGGGTTGTATGTGGCGCTGGAGATGCCTGGAATGCCGGTGATATCTACGGGACGCTTCTTGGTCTCTCTTCACAGAATAGATTGATTCTTGCTAACACATTAGCATCACTATATGTGTCATCGATTGATGCTTCTCATCCCTCTCCGTTAGAAATCGTGAGATTCTTGGAGAGCTCTCCCCCTCTCTCAGGAGATGGCACAAAGTTACTTAAACTTCAATGACTTGCCTATCAATTGTATTTGCAACGCAGAATTAGGTGTGTACATTGCAACTTGAGCGCGTACTTACAAAGCTGAAATTCGATGAATCAGTCAGTGGGTATGCTCTCATCACAAGTGATGGACAACCCTTCCTCTCATTTTCATTACCAGATGAAGTGCTACCTCAGATTAAAGGAACACTACGGATTCATGGAGCTGATTTGAAATTAGTCAACATCATGACCACACAGGGAACAGTAATTCTTGCAAGAGTTGACCCGCTTTGGGTTCTTGCAGTTCTATTCGAACCTGACTTCCAACTGGGTGGTGCTCTCTCAAGAACTAAAGCTGTTGTTGATCTTCTTGCACAGGTTGACCTTCCTCCTCCTCCCCAATCTCTGGGAAAGGATGAGGCTGAAACTCCTGATGTTGTAGAGATACCAACAGAAGAAGCCACAACTACCTTACCCGGTGCACCTCAGGAAGCTATTGTTGAGGGATCTACTCACTCCGAAGCTGCTGAAACAACCCCACTTGAAGCAATGCCCTCTGAAACCGCAGAAAAGCGAATTCAGGAGCCTGTTGAAGTAAAACATGGTTGTGTAGTGCATAAAGGTGAGAGATACAAAGACTCAGTTACACTGGATTCACCTCTCAATACTTCTCTAAAGCATAAGTTTGCTAATGTTGGAGTTGACGTCCTTCTGATAGCAGATGAGAAGCTGACAGTCTATCAAATCGCAGAACACTTAGCTAGACCTGTTGAAACGATTATAGAGATAGTGACTTGGTGTGTTTCCGAAGAGATACTCTGGGTTGAATGTCCTGAGGAACCAGAACCAAGTCAAAGAGAAATAATCGAGTTACCTTTGTTTGAGGGTAAACTTGAGAAAGCTAAAAAGAACCATCGACCAGTACTTGAGTTATGTGATGGAAAGAGAACATTACAAGAAATTGCTGCAGAACTTGGTATACCTTACTTTGAAGCGTTGCAGAGCGTAATTCCTTACCGTGGGAAGACGGTCAAGTTTATACGCACGGATAAAGCTTCAAGATACTGAGATTGGAGGTTGAAGTAATAATGGGTGTAAAAGGCAAGATCGCTTGGAATTTCATGACTGATAAGGTTTCTAAGGTCTTATTTCAGGCGAGCTATCGTGAATTGATGAATCTTCTAATGAGCACAAGCGAAACTGTTGATGAAATAAACAGAAAAATGAAGGATATTGGTTTTAGGGTTGGAGAAACTCTGTTGATGGACTATGCTGATAGAATTCGAGAGCATGCAGGTCAATTTCATGAGTTCGCCAATACTCTACAACTCGCCTACAAAGTGAACTCGGGACAAGAATTCACAGACATTTCAGTGAGTGCTGATAAAAGAACGATTAAGTTCTCAGATGCAAACTGTCCTATCTGTGCTGGAGTGCACATCACTGACATGCCCGGTTTACAATATTGTGTAATAGTTAGCGGTGTATTTGATGCTGTAATGAAACTCCGTGGTTTTCAAGCTGAGAGTTTCCAAGAGTCTTGTAGAGCTTTGGGCGACGAAGCTTGTACATGGACACTTACACTTCGATAGCATCATCGAGTACTCGGTCCACACCTGCCCATCCAGCATAGGTATAAAACCTAATAACTGGAAGTAGAGGAATAGAAGCAACTATCATGGAGGACCTCAATTGGGTCAAGGATTAGGCACGCTTTTGGGTTTAGTGACTGCATTCGCTATGACATTCGTAATACTGACCTTTGGCGATTTCATGCCTAACGATCTCATCGCAGGGACAATAGTATCCGATTTTCTGGTGACTGGTGAACTTGAGGTTCGATTAGCAGTAACTGGAACTATTCTATACCCTGCCCCTGCATTTCTTGGGTCTACAAGCCTAGGTTCTCTCGTTGGATATGGTGCTCCAGGAGCAACCGTTCTCATGTGGCTTGCTTGGGGTACAGGTGGACTAATAGCTGGTCTATTGACAAAGGAGATTTTTCCAGGAATACTCTCGGCAATCTTTTCAGCTATCGTTGGTGCATTCTTAACATGGATTCTATTCTTCATGATAAGTCCATCATTTGCTAGTACAGGAATTGGTGCTATTTTTCAACAAGGTTCACTATTGATTATGCAGGCCGCACTTGAGGGAACTATCTATCCAGCAATAGCTTGTGCAATTGGTGGGATTCTGGGTGGAGCAATAACTCGACAAAGGTAGTCAGTCTGAGTTCAACACTCTTCCACACTCCGAACAAATTAGTGGGATGGACTTGAAAACAGCACCACATTCACAGACTGTTTGAATCATCGATGGAACTGGAGGTTCTGCTTGACGATTTAGCCTATCAATTATTATCGCTGTCGGTAATGCTGAGGGTAATGCTAGAATTGATAGGAGTAGTGAGGTGCTGAACTGGTAGAGTAATTCTATATTTCTATTAGCACTCTCCCAAAACATGGGATTCATGAGAAGTAGAGCCATGAGTGCAAATACAGCATTAATTAATCCAACCCAAAGCGCGGATCTTAGTGTGTTCCATCCCGGTTTTGAAAACGGACCAATCACTAATCCAATTATGAGCCACGAAAGAAAGTAAAGACCTAGAACCATTAGTGGATTGAAAGTTGTAGATTGTAGTGCACTACTCCCAGCTAGTAAGAACCAAATCATGTTATAGGGCTCCGGATAAATTGGCTGTGGGATTCCTAGTAGTATCACGATTGCGATAGAACCTATGATGACTCCTATAAGACCTCCAACAAAGTTCCTCATAGTGATTTTATAACAAGTGAGAATCCCTCTTAACCGTTATTGAGTGAATTTGAAATACTCCACCACCACAATCCTTTTCAGACGACCTTCGGAAAATAGCTAGTATAAGCAGGAATGCCGGACTAGTTGACGTGAGGTATTGAGTATGTCCAAAGACTTGGAACGAGCTTTGTCTAAATTGAGATTTGATGATCAGGTGTTAGGCTATTCATTGATGACAAAGATTGGACGGCCATTTGTCAGTTTTGCTTTTCCAGATGAATTATTTCCACGAGTCAAGGATAGCATTAACCTATACAAGTCTGATCTACGTTTAATGACTATCGACACTGATCGGGGATTAGTTGTTCTTTCTCCTGTTGATAATAATTGGATTCTGACCGTTCTATATGTCCCAGAACTCCAACTAGGTCTGGCAATTGCCAAAACAAAGAATGTTTTACGATTATTGGAGGGAATAGAATTGCCTCCTCCACCTGAGGAATTTGAAGAATCAGTTGAAACAAATCTTCAAGTGTTAGAGAGTATCGCAATCAAAGCCGCTTCTGTTGAATCTACTGAACCTTCAGCATCTCCGCTGCCTCCTGCAGATGAAATTGTTAGTCAAGCTGCGGATGATGCAGGCACTAAAGAAGTGGATTTACTACCTCCTGATTCATTTAATGTGCAACCAACAACAGTTCCTGAACGGGGTCCACAGTATTCAACTGCACTATCTTTGGATTCTGCCTTATACAAGGAAATGAAGAAGCTTTACCGTAACTTCGGGTTTGATGTTTTGATGCTTGTTGATGGCGATATCAATGTTGAAAAGATTGCAGACTCTATGTTCCAACCAAACAATAGGGTTATTGAACTTCTAAAGTGGGGGGCTTCTAAGGGAATCATCACCGTTCCAGAAATTTCTGTGGAGGACACAACCCCGTCTGAAACTACACCGTCTCTCGGAAGATATGTGAAATGTCCCAGATATGAGGGTGATATGAAGAAGGTTGAGAACGCGGATCAAAACATCATTAGGCTCTGTGATGGCACTAGAACGACAGAACAGATTGCGGAGTCATTGAATATTCCACTACCGAAGGTTGTACAAACAGTTGCTAAATATAGAAAACATGGTTTGAAATTGATTGGAAAAACATTGTAGATGGTTTTGTAGGTGTAATAATTATGCCAAAAATAGAGAACCCTTTGCTAATAAGCCTCTACGCTTACTACGTTGAGAAAATCTTGGCTGAAACTCAGAGCATCGAAGAAGCAAATCAAAAACTCCGCGATCTCGGAAAGGAGATTGGAGAACAGGTCTACCTCAACACCGAGATTGTTGAAAAGACAAAAGATAATGTCACAACTCGTGAGGACGTATCTAAGTTGATTGAAACGGTGTACAAGGTTCTGTTCGATAAGAAACCCAAGGATGTAGATATGAAGAGCGCTCGTGGTTCTGTAAGGGTAACAGATGACGCTTGTGTCTGGTGTCAGGAAGTTAATCTTGAAGGAATGCGTGGCTTTGGCTACTGCGAGGTGTTCAGTGGAATTCTTGAATCAATATTAGAGTTCAAAGGTGTTGATGCAAAAGTATTCCAAGAGCTAAGTCGTGCTACTGGGGCAGATGAATGCGTCTGGAACGTTCGGTTAGTTTAGTTATATCACATACACATAAAGCACTTAACATTCATTTTGTCATGAATGAGTGAATACGAGGCTACGATATGTCACAAGAAAAGGTAATTCCATGGTGGCATGGTCGACTGAAAGAACGTGATCTTATGGTTGCTTTCTTCGCAAAGACATGGAATAAACTTGGTAATAGAATTACTGTGATGTTTCCTGAAAGAGTCAAGGACCTTTACTACTCTGCTGGACGTCTTGCAGGACTTGAGGCGCAGAGAGAATACTTCAAAATCGGAAAACAGAAGCCTCCTGGTGATTTCAAAGGCATTATTGAGTTCATAAAAATGGCTCTTGAAACCCTGATTGTACCATTTGGCGATATTCGGATCGCTAAGCTCTACAAATTATGGTTGGATGAAGAAGCAATTATTGAGATTGGTGATAATCCATATGCTTCTGGATATGAAGCAGAAGAGCCTTCTTGCTTCTTTCTGAAAGGATTCATAGAGGCTGTTCTTGAATACCTCACTGACTTCAATCGAATTGAATATGAAAAACTGCTTGTCCTCGAGGAAACATGCATGTCAGTAGGACAGGAATCTTGCACCTTCAAGATTACTATGACTTATCCTGCACGCGGCACAACCTAGTAGTGCAAAATTACGACAAACATAGTTTTTAACTGCATACCATTATTAGGTTTCAATACGGGAAGTTAGAACATGAATAGACCACTCACCAAACACGTCCTTGTAGGACTCTCACTGGTACTCCTCTCTTGGGGTATTCTAGGTGTAGTCCTATCGAGTGTCAATTATGGTGGTGTTGAGCCTTTGGTTCAGGATCTATCTCCAACTCTGAGCGCAGAGAATAGCAATGCAGAACTTGCAGCATTGTCAATTTGGATTGGTAGTGGGACGAGTATTGAGAATATATCACTAATTGCCGAATTCTTTACCTGGAACTCGGGCGGAACCAATATGGCTTGGTCTAACGCGCTCTTCACTGCGTTTGATATGGGTTTCTTCGTATTTGCAATAGGTACAGTTTCAGTAGACCGAAGAGAAGATCGCAAACTCCAAAAACTACGTGAAAGGATTCTTACCGAGATTGAAACCAATCCCGGTATTCACCTCCGCGAGCTTCATCGAATCATTGGATGTGCAATGGGCGCACTCCAATATCACTTGCGGATTCTTGAAGAAGAAGAGCAGGTCATTTCTCTCAGAAATGGAAATGTCAGACACATTTTCAGTCCTGATTACTCGTCTGATGAGCGGGTGATGTTACTGACAGCATTGGCTCGTAACCCTACTGTTGGGTCGATTCTTGGTGAATGCGCCGCTAATGGGCAAATCACACAAGCCACCATTAGCAGAACTCTTGATGTTGACAAGAGTCTAATATCCTATTACATCAGCAGTTTGCTTGAAGCTGATATTCTCCGGTCAGTAAAGGTGTTCGGCCGTGAGAAACCCGTTCTACTGACTGACTGGGCTCGAACAGCTATCGATTGTCAAAGCATACTGGTACAGTAGTTGTTCAACCCCTATCCTTATCTTGGGTTGACAATCATTCGCCATCCATCAAGGTGGCAAAAAATGGCTGATGACGATTATCTTGATGCTGTTGATTACACAAGAGATGACTTAGATGTCGATGACCTTAGTGATGTTAAACATGCTGTAAAACTTCAAGATGTTTCTAGAACCTTCAAAATATCTGGAGACGAAATAAACGCGGTCAATGGCGTGAATTTCACTGTTGATGCCAACGATTTCGTTGTAATCTCCGGAAAGTCCGGTTCTGGTAAGACCACCCTCCTGAACATTATAGGAGCAATTGATCTTCCCACAAAGGGTCGCGTGTTCGTCATGGATGTTCCCATTAACGACTATGATGAATCATTTCGAGCCTCATTCAGACTAAACAACACAGGTTTCATCTTTCAGAGTTACAATCTTGTTTCCACTTTGACAGCAGTTGAAAATGTGATGTTTCCGATGCAACTCTCACCAAAAAAGCGAGATGAGTTGAGAGATGATGCTTTGAAGCTTCTTGAGAGTGTTGAACTGGACCATCGTGCTGATCATCTTCCTTGGCAGCTCAGTTCTGGTGAACAACAAAGAATTGCTATTGCCCGTGCAATGGCTAATGATCCACCAATCATTCTTGCAGATGAGCCAACTGCAAATCTTGATGGGGACAGTGGCCAGATGATTAGAGACCTCCTTGTTAAGCTGAATAAGAATGGAAAAGCAGTGATAGTCATGACCCATGATGCGGGAATCATCAGTCAATCCGGTATTCGCCATTACAAGATGGATAATGGAGTGTTAACGCCCCATGTCTGACCATCAGATGTTTGCATCAAGGGACCTCAAGAGACGTCCATTCAGGTCCACACTCACACTGATATCATTGACAAGTGTTGTTACTGCGACTACATTCGTCTTTTTGTTCGGTAATATCCTCTTGGATATCTCAAAATTTGCAGTAGCAGGTGCATTGTCATCTTCCTTTAGTACCTTCTTCTCAACATTCGTCTGGACAATTCTTCTTCTTGTGTTTGTACTTGGTATTGTAGTGGTTTCTACAACTATCTCATTAGAGATGGTAACTCGTCGCCGGGACATTGGACTGATGAAATCCATTGGAACACTCCTAGACACCATTTTTGACTTCTTCATGGCTCAATCGGTTATCGTGTTACTTGCGAGTATAGTCTTCGGTTTAGCCCTGGGCACGGTTTTGTATATCCTGGGGATGATTTGGCTTAGTTCAGTAATTCCAAACCTTCAGTATACCAACACATTTCCAGTCATTCAGTTGTCAGTCCTTGCAGTGATTTTATTGATAGCTGGATACCTGTCTGCTCAGAAACCGATTTATGATACGGTTCAAGAATCTCCCTCCCTCTCCTTGAACCCTGATGTAGGTACAAAAGTACAGGTTTCTGGTTTTTTGGACAGCATTGGTCTGTCATTTCGTATAGCAACTAAAGGTACTGGGCGACGGTTGAGAGGCACTCGCAGAACTGTAATTTCGCTTTTCCTTAGTTTCACAATTGCATCGCTACTTTGGATTGGCGGAGGCGTTGTGCATACAACAACAAACAGCTACGTGATGCGTTCAATGGGGACCAATGTCGTTGCAGTAGGCAATCCAGCTCTCCTACAATCATACTATGATGCTTATTCACTATATGGTTCTCCCCTCAATGAGTCCTTCAATTTCTTGGGGGCTACTGATATGTTGCCTCCTCAATTAATAGATGGCTTGGAGAATACTCTTGGAGTCCAACATGTTGAATCTAGGCTTGTTGTATATTCGGATATAGAAGCGAAACGGGTTCCTGTATGGAATGAGGAACTTGAACAATGGGAATGGGTTGGAGAAGACCGGTTCTCATCTGCCGCATTGGTTGGTGTAGATTGGGATGGTACTATCTCAAATTGGTATTATGAAGGTCGAAGAATCGATAGTTCCAATCAGGTGTGGATTGGTGGAAAAATGGCTCGTGATTTATTCGAGGATCCTCTCATACAGACTCTAGATGTACAGGGGAGGTCTCTCGAGATTAAAGCTCAGGCATTTGACAATCTAAATGGTGGGATGATGGCTCTGATGAGTCTGGCACAGTTGCAAGACTACTTCGGTGTTAATGGAACAAATCTGGTTCTGGTTCAGCTTGGTGAATATACTGAATCCTTGATCTCACAGATTGACACACTCGCAGAAAGCTATGGATTTGATACTTTTAGACAACAAGATGTTCTTGAGGAAAATCTTGATACTATTGATGCTACTTGGACACTCCTGAATCCTCTTGCTATTGTAACACTTCTAAGTGCTTTTCTCAGTCTGATGAATTATCTCTTGGTTTCCGTTTTTGGACGTCTTCGTGATTATATCATAATGAGATCCGTTGGAGCCAAACCCTCTTTCTTAGCAAAGCTCATGATTGCTGAAGGTCTAGAAGTAGGACTTAGAGCCGGCATTCCTGCAATTTTAGTAAGTACAATTCTTAGCATCTATTCTTTGATACCAGAAGCTGCTGTATCTTCTCTGATATATCTCCCAGTTTCAATCATTGCTGTTTTTGGCACGATGATTTTAGTGATATTACTGGCATCAGTTCCGACCTATGTCTTCTTTGCCACGCGTAATGACCTACGAGTTTCAGAATTCTCATCTTGAGTAATATTCTTTAGACTCGGACCTTCGGTGAGTCTGAGGACTCATTGATGGCGTCTGACGATTCTCAAGAAGAATACTCAGTCCACTGGATTCGAGATGTAGTTGATGAAGTATTAGAACGAGACCCTGATCAATACCTCATCGTGACAGGTAAGAGTATGAGTGGCAGTGTACACTCCGGTTTCATGAAAGAGGTTATCATAGCAGATGTTATCAAACGAGAACTCAAGAAACTTGGAAAAAAAGCAAAGACCGTCTTCATAGCTGATGATTTTGACCCAATTAGGTCATTTCCACCAAGTCTGACTCTTTCTCCTGATGAATACATGGGTGTTCCCTATTCAGATGCTCCAGACCCAAATGGTTGCTGTGAGAGTCTAGCTGCTCATTGGATAAATGAATTGGTTGAAACCTTTCCTGAGTTTGGAGTAGATCCTGAAGTCGTGTCACAGACAAAGCTTTACGAAACAAAGGAGATGCTTGACGCAGTTCGCATCTGTTTAAACCACACTGAAACTATCAGAGAGATACTGATTGAATATGTAGCTCGTGACTTTGATGAGAAACAGAAAGCAGAGTATATCGAATCAATGAAGACATGGTATCCTGCATCAATTATATGTCCCGAGTGTGGGCGGCTGCAGTCTGGTGGCAAAGGGTCAATTGTCCCAAATCGTGTTACAGCGTATAATCCAAAAACCGATGAAGTTTCTTACACATGTGCTCACTGTGGTAATTCGGGAACCGCCAAACTTGACAATATACGGGTTAAGTTATCGTGGCGGGTTGACTGGCCCGCAAAGTGGTTCGTTATGAAGACTACATGTGAACCCGCGGGCAAGGACCACGCAGTAAAAGGTGGTTCATATGATACTGGTCTCGAGATGTCTCGTCGTGTCTTTGGATGGGAAGGTCCTGTCAAGGTGCCTTTCGAATGGGTTCGTCTAGGTGGGAGAGACATGGGCACTTCGAGAGGTTATGTCTTTACTCCAAGGGCATGGCTGAACATCGCGCCTCCTGAATTATTCCGATATATGGTCCTTAGAACTGATCCAGAGAAAGCAAACAACATTCAAACTGACCTCATTCCCGATCTAGTCGATATCTACGAAACCTTCGAACGTACCTATTATGGATTTGATGATGGTGATAGTGAAAAACTGGAACTAGCGAAAATTCTGTATCCTCTTACTGAAGTGCGCCCTGTGAGTGAAGAATACATTCCCAAACTCTCATTCAAATTCGCTGTAGTTACATCACAACTCCAAGAGATTCTAAGTGAAGAAACGATTCTACAAAGATGCTATGAAGTACTGAAGAAACAGTACAGGCTTACAGAAATTCCTTCAGAAGCAAAAGCATTGATACCTCAAAGACTTTCAAGAGCCTTGAATTGGGCAAAGGAGTTTGGCAGTGAAAGAGACCGTGTGGAGGTCCCTGAAACTGTTCCTAAGGAAATCAGAGATACACTTACAGCGGACGATAAAGCATTCCTCAAATCTTTCGTGGAAATTCTGAAAGGAGATCCTCTGGACGATGAGGAATTGCAGGGAAAAGTATTCCAAACTGCTCGTGAAGTAGGTCTGAAAGACAAACGTGCATTTATCGTTCTCTATAGGGTTCTGATCTCAAGGAAATCCGGTCCGAGATTAGGCGGATTCCTGAATCTCCTCGGAAACGAGTGGGTTCTCAATCGGATAATGAGTGTGCTGTGAACGCTCCTCAACACGTTTATTAACGCTATACCAGTCGGCGAAGCCGGCCTAAGAGTACTGGATTTGTGAAACCTATGCTCGGATCTTTGAGAGAACGATATCAAAAAGCGATGATGCCAGTTGGCAAAGCAATCGCTCGAACTGGTATCACTCCTAACATGATTACAGGACTGACAGTTCTTGTTGCACTTGTTAGCGCGTGGTTCTTTGCTATGGGTGACCTCATTATAGGTTTCTTCGTTATGATTCTGACAGTCGTAATGGACATGTTTGATGGTGCAGTCGCTCGAGCCGCGGGGCTTGCTTCTAAATTTGGTGCAACCTTTGACCACACGCTTGATAGATATGCAGAGTACCTTTTCATGCTAGGTCTCATGATGGGTCCGATAAATGCAGTATCTATCCCGTGGTGGCCTTATGCAGCTGGTGATACCTTTGTACCTTGGTTTTGGGGTATCTTTTCTCTATTTGGAATGATTATGGCTAGCTTTACTCGTGCTAAAGCGGAGTCTGTTGGAGGAATGGAGAGTTGTACAGTTGGTATTGCGGAACGACAGGAGAAATTAATTCTTCAATTTGCAGGAATTCTGTTACTGGCTCTCCTCCCCTCAAATATCTGGATTGATCTTCTGACTCCTGTTCCAGTTCTCCTTGATTTCTTTGTATCACTAGACATCACTAACATTCTCACTCTTTGCATTGTGATAGTTGGATTCCTTTCACATATCACAGTGGTTCAGAGATTACGATATGCAAAGAAAATGATTGCCGCGGCAGAAAAGGGTGATACTGTAAATGTATGAGCTCGTTGTGATTGGGAATCCAGTATTTCACAACGGAAGATTATCCGGACCTAGTATACATGCGGCAGCGACAGCCTCAAAGATTGGCTTTGAGCAAATGGCTATAGTCAGTGTAATTGACCCAAAACTTACAGAGAACTTCATCAAAGGAATTGATGGTCTTGGAATCCCAGAGTACTTCATTGTTGAAAAAACTGCATCTGGCGCAAAAGAAATCAGAAATCCTACAGTGCACAATGAGGAAACTCTCTTTGGAATTCCTGATCGAATCTCAATTGGTGATATTCCAAAGGAATTTCTCAATGCTCAAGCAATTCTGTTGAGTCCATCTCTCCAAGAAATCAATGCTGAATTTGTGGAATGGATTTGCAATTCAACAGAAGCTATGGTGTATCTCGACCCACAGCTTCGGACACTTTCCTCAAGTGGCAGGTTGGAATTCATCCGTGATTTTAACCTAACTGAGAATACCCAAAGTTATCTAGATTTTATCATTCCAAACAAGCTTGAGTCTAAACTAATAACTGGGGAATCCGACCCGTTTCTTGCTGCAGAGCTACTTGTTGAATGGGCATCTGAAACATGTGTTATCACATTGGGTGAAAAGGGGAGTATTGTTTATGATGGTGAAGACTTCAGTAGCATTCCATCCTATCAGACTAGGACAATAGATTCTGAAGGTGCCGGAGCTGTCTACTTAGCTGCTTTTGCATCAAAATCAATTGCAGGATCATCGTCCATTGAAAGCGCTATTTACGCTTCTGCTGTAGCTAGTCTTAAAGTTGAAAGCCACGGTTTGGAGTTTCAAATAAATGAAAAGGAGATTCTACGAAGGACTGAAGTAATTTCGAGTTCAATTGAAACGCGTTAATGGAATGTCTATGTCGTTATATCGAAAACCATCTCCATCGTTCTTCCAAGAAATGACTTCGCCTCGGACATTGCCTTTCTACCCTTCTCTGTAATAGCATAGTACTTTCTTGGTGAATCGTCTTTCCTCTGTTCCTCAATAAGTCCATCCTTTGTTAAACGATAGATAATGGCATAGCCACTCACAGTTGCAGGAGAAAATCCAAATCTCTTAGTGATCAACTCTTTTATCTCATATCCATAATGAGGGCGTTCCTGCAGGAGTCGAAGAATATACATCCAAAGCATCTCCTTTGTCAACTTGTTAACAAGTCTTGCCATCGCTTTGGGTTGATTGCTTGCATTAGATTGGTCGTCTGTCATTCGTGGGCCACCCTTTCAAACTCTGAGATTAGAGAAGCCAAGCAGTGACTACTAAGATAACTCTTTTTCCCAAGAGAAAGTCGTGGAATTTTGTGTTGAGACAATATTCTTTCTGCCTCAGAATCGAAGCCTCTATGGTCTCCAAGCATAAAACTGTTCTGAGTGCTCAAGTCGATATTTGGAAACTCGGACAACAAGACTCCCTCTTCATCTAGGACCCAGAGTTTAGATCTCTTGGATTGTTTCAGTTTCCGCACTACATCATCCAATGTTTCTTCAGTAACTTCAACATAACTGGGTGGAGTTCCTCTAAGAGATTCTCGAATTATTGATGCCCATCCTACTTCTCCACTTGGAATTTGCTCTTTGGGGTCTCTGAAGGTTAGTGTCTTCTCGTTCCCAATCACGGCTATAAATGCTAATTGAGTTTTGGACCATGATAACGGTGCCCAGTCAAAACATGCTGAAAGATCTCGACACAGTATATCAATACGCTTTCCAGAACCTGGGAGGTCTTTCAGAAGAAAATCTCCTTCTGGAGAAGCTTGAGGTAACATCTGAATGAATCTTAGCATGGTGGATTCTGGCATTTGGACTTCCAGCTGATTTGTTACTTTTCCCTTGAATGCTTGGATGTTTCAAGAAGAGCGATCATGATGTGTTTATTATCTGCTACGCCTACCCGGTGCAGACTTTCTCTCGGAAGCCTGTCGGATCTGAACCTTACCTGCATGAACTGCACAGCTCACGCAGTAGTATGAGGTGACTCTTCTGGTCTGAATATAACTTCCCTGTTGTCTCAGTTCTCTGGCGAGTTGAGGATCAACAGCTGATACTCTCTTCGTGTATTTCTTTGCTTTATCAGCGGGTACGATGCGTCCACATTTCGAGCATTGGACTGTTCCTGTCTTACCCGATTTGCCTTTGCTTCTACCGCCAGATTTTCTTTTCTTACCCAATTTTCAGTTCCACCATGACTGATTGTGTGCTCGCAACTCGGGTGGCCTTAAAATCTTGTTTATGCATCCGCTTCGAAAAGAAGTATGGCCTCACCAGTGAGCATCCACTGTTTCTAGAACCTTGTCTATTATTTCGCTATTTGCATCAATTATGTGTTGATACACTTCTCTCTCAATCTGGTCATCAAGTTTAGGAACTTGTTTCCCTCCAAGTCCCTCTAAACTAGCTCTAATTGAAAGTCCAAGAGCAAACGGATTATAGCCTCCTTCCAACACCCAAACCGAACCTTTTGTTTCAGAATCATCGACAAAATTACGGATGACTTCGCCAAACCTCCAAAAGACACGTGAATCAACGTCCATATTCCCAACAGGGTCCGAATAATGAGCATCATAACCCGCTGAAACCATGATGATGTCTGGATTAAATCTCTTCAGAGCTGGTTCTATAACCTTCACAATTGCATGTTCATATGATGCATTAGGCGATGTTTCAAGAAATGGAACATTGATGTTAGTGCCCTTACCTTCTCCATAGCCTAACTCTGCATAGTGACCTATTCCGAAATTCTCGTAATCATATTCATGAATTGAGATGTACTGTACGTTTGCATCAGTATAGAATATCTCTGATGTACCATTTCCATGATGATCATCAAAGTCGATTATTGATACTCTGTTTACGTCCTTATTTTTCAAAACGTGACGACTTGCAATTGCGATATTGTTGAAGTAACAGAGACCCATTGGGTTTGAGGATGTAGCATGATGACCGGGTGGTCTCATTAATGAAAAGGCATGATTTGCTTCTCCTGACACAATCAAATCAGCTCCCTTTATCGCACCCCCCACCGCACGTAGTGCGGTACGAAGCAGGTCTGGACTTGCATATGATGATTCACCAAGTTGTCCGCTTCCGATGTCTGACATAAGCTCGACTGTTTCAATCATATATGGAGAATGAACCAGACGTGCAGTTTCTATCTTTGCCTTTGGAGCTTTCACTCTAATAGTTCCTTTGAGAACACCTTCTTGGTCAAGATATCTTTCAGCAATTTGAGTCCTTAGAGGGTTCTCGAATGCTTCCAAGTGTGGTTTTGGAAATGGCATTCTATGTAGACTAGAACTGGGGTGTGATATGAACGCTATCCTACCATCGGACATTGTGAATCACCAAGGAATCTCAAGGTTTCCTTCCTTATGTTTTGTTATTTTTTCAAGAAAAGAAGGCTCAATTGGTAAAATGCATCTATAGAGAATATTAAGCACTCTCTTCGAAATTATGCTCTCTTTTAACACTGGTTTGAGGCCCTCTATTGTGTTCTCCTTGAGAATTAGATCGGTAAATTCATGAGGATTTCTCCATGTTCTTTTTTCAGTCGTCCAAAGAAATCCCTCTCTTTCCTCAACTTCAGGATGTTTCTTCCTAAACTCATCACATGCTTCGACCATTTCTGTTGGAGGACCTCTCCGAACGAATTTTTCTGAGATTTCAGGGGCTTCAGTGAGAATCCCAATCACATAGTTATCCCCTTCAAAATAGACCTCAAAAAGAGTTTCACCAAACCTTGGTTCTCCTGTTCTTTCATATTGTAGATTGAGCTGAATTTTATTGGCAATGCTGTACAGTTTGTCTCGTAGAACAGTGTAATGTTTTCTGCCATCCGACTTGAATTCGCGTGCTATCGCGTGTTTCTTCAACCATCCTGGCAACTCCTTCGTGGGGATGGAAGTCTGCAGAGTCATTTCAAGCATTTTGTCATCTCTACCGGTCTGCGAAATATCGACTAGTTTATTGATTCGATATTTTACCCACTCATATGCCCTAGGCGTAAAACTTGATGCAATGTTCCTCTGATGATCTGTCGGGTCAATCAGAATGAGGTAATCATCACGAAAGGCTGGATTCTCTCTTAAAATCTTTAGAGGGCGATCTAATGGATCTATTGGGATCTCATCTAATTTCTTCAAAGAGTTAAAAGCATGATTTAAAGAATCTGAAACTAGAACCAATAATTCCAGAGCAACTCCTGTGATGCCCATTCTCCCTACTGCACACCGGTCTCCATATGCATGACTCGCTTTGACAAATGACTTGAATATTCTTACATCGTCCCTTTTTTGGTCAGTTAGTCGATCAGCAACATATCTTGTATGATGGACAGTTCGATCTACTGCCGTGATAGGACCATTCTCCGATAGTGCCTTGGAGTCAATGTCAAAACAACCAAGAATGTCAATCTCCAGGTTCATTATTTCTAGAGAAAGATATGGATGCTGTGAGTATGCCTTTTGTACATTGGTCGTTTGTAATTTCGATACGGCAGGTTCAAACCATTCTCCAACCATACTATTCATCAATTCATCAAGTTCATTCCGTCGCTCTGGAAGAGGCTTTTCTAGAATGTTTGAATAATCTTCAGGTCTTAATCCAACGAATAAGTCTACGTCTGCTGCATCTCTAAGTTGTGTCTGTTTTCTTCCTGTTGAACCCTGCGCTTCAATAAAGGAGAACGAATAATTCTCTGAGCTAGGATAGTTAGACAACGCGGCCTTTAGAGCGGATATGACTTTGTTTTGTTGGTCTATCTCTTTCTGTGTTGGTGTAATCTTCGCCAGTATGCGTTTTCTGATATCTTCAGAGAATAGTTTTTCCAACTTTCAGACCTATAATTCAAAGGCTAATTCGTTGCTATGAATGTTAGCTTCTAAAGAATGAGAACAGCCTCTAGCTTTAAAGCAGGAACCTTAGTAATCCTCTGTACTGGTGCGTCGAATGACGAAAATGGTGCCTATTGCTATTACTATCCTCCGATGTGAGGGGAAATACTTGTTTCTACAGAGACGTAATCCACCATATGAGAATCTCTGGAGTTTGGTTGGTGGGAAAATAGGTTTGGGTGAGCATATACACGATGCTGCTGTAAGAGAAGTTATGGAAGAAACTGGTGCGCCTAAGGTTGTGAATTATGAGTACCGAGGTTTGGTTTCAGAGAGACTAGTTGAACCAGATGGCACTCTTTCAGCACATTTCCTTATATTCATCAGCCATGCTGAGATTCCATCATTTAATGAAAGTCATCGAGAAGGGAATCTTACCTTGTTTACGGAGGAACAAATAAGATCTACTAAGTCTCGATTCCTGCCCTCTGATTATCACATGTTTGAATGTTTCAAAGATAAACAGCTAATAGGAACAACATTCGAAGCTGAATTACTTCACGATAACAGCGGATACCATCTTAACTACTATAGGGAGGCTGGTGATGAAACTCGGTGATATCGAAATTACTCCATTGGCCGCAGAAAGTCTTGGGACTCGCTCATTATGTACTCAAGTTGTTACTCCTGATGTACGTATCTTATTTGACCCTTCAGCTGCTCTGGCAAAACGATTCAATCTAGAACCTCATCCAGATGAGTATCTGGCCTTGCAAGAGGCGTTGCGAAAAATCACTGAGGCCGCCTCTAGGTCCGATATATTGTCCATTTCACACTATCATTATGATCATGTCCGTCCTGGATTCGAGAACCACATCTACAATTTGAGCACCAAGAATGAAAGACGTACAATGTTCTCAGGAAAGATTGTTTTAGTAAAGGATAACAGGGAGAATATCAATCCATCACAGAGACGGAGGGGTTTTTACTTTGAGAAGGATGTCAGAGATATTGCGGCAAAAATAGAATGGGCTGATAGTCGATTTTTCAAATTTGGTAACACAAAGATGACTTATTCTCCTCCACTTCCACATGGTCCTTCTCACTCTCGTTTAGGTTATGTATTGTCTACTCTAGTTGAACATTCAGAGAATCGTATCTTATTCGCACCTGATGTTCAAGGTCCTATTGTTCAAGACACTCTTCAGTATATTTTACAGATGTCTCCAGATCTTTTGATTATTGGAGGTCCACCAATCTATCTATCTCAGTTCACAGATAAAGAGAGAACTGCTGGTCAGAATTCACTTATAGTCTTAGCCTCCATGATACCAACGCTAGTTGTGGATCATCATATTATGAGAGCAACAAATTGGAAAGAATGGATGAGTCCTGTGTATGAATCTGCTGAAAAATCCGGAAATCGTTTGCTTACTATGGCTGAGTTCACTGGAGTGGAAAATAGACTTCTTGAGATTGAACGTGAGGAGAATTATAAAAAGAACCCGCCTAGTGAACAATTCATGAATTGGACTGAAGCCTCAGATGAATACAAGATAAAACATCCACCACCACTCTCCTACCAAAACTAATAGAAACAACAAAACATCTTATTGGATTGGTCTGCAATTTCATTCATGGTTAGACCATGAGAAATTTCTATCATACACACCTCACTGGTAATGGCCACTTAGTATATGAAAGGTGAAATTCCAATTGGAAGATACTGAAGATAGCTCTACAAAAGCTCTGCTTGACCGTTTCAAGCAAGCGGTTGGTCGAGCAGATGAGTGTCTTGTCAATGAGGAATATCAGCAAGCAATGGCGCTTTATTTTGATGCTAGTCAGTCTGCAGACGAGATGACACAGAGGTTCATCAGTTTACTAATCAAGACAGCTCCAAGTACTGCTCATAAAACATTGATAGTTGAGGTTCTAAGCTGGCGGTTACGATATTTCACAGCTCAATATGACTATCATCTTGCTGTTGCACAAACACTCTCAGGTCTACCCCGAGAGGAATGGATTGCACGATTGGAAACAATTCTGGTCCTTTCACAAAGTCTAGTTGACATGATTCTCCCAGTATACAAGGAAGCTGATGACCCTGTTATCAAGGAAAGAATTAAGGAACTTTTTGATGATTGGATCACTGGAATTAGAAATCTGATTCTCAACCTTCGGTCTTGGGGAATGGCAAGTGCACAAGCGGCTCGTGTACTTGAGTGGGCCATGGACAACGAGATTGGATAGATGTGTTGGAATTTTTTTGTCTGTTATCCTTTCTTGGCTTTCCCATCAACACCAGCAACTGCTATCTCTGTATCTGCTAGTTGATGATGACTATCCAAATAACAGACCAAGTAATGGTCTTTATGCTTAACAACAACAGGGACTGGAAATCGTTTTACACTCTTCAATGCATCTGTTGGAATCTCCCAGTAGATTGACTCCTTACAGACTGGACATTGCATCCATTTCAGCCCTTCAGCCATTTGTACTTCCACCTATATAATCGAGTGGGCAAGTGTCAGCATCAGCAATGGTACTAAAAAGCGTTTTCTAGAGGTCCGATGGCCCGCATGTGGTTGTATCTGGTCACTCCTCATCAAGGTCAATATCCCACGCCCCTGGGTCCTTAAGATCTCTACTAAGAATTGGTCTTTTACGAGTTTCAAGGGAATCTATGTCAAACCGATCACTGTCCACAATCAATTCTTCAGACACCTCGTCTAAATACGCTGGAATGTACCCATTTTCAATCAACCTCACTACCAGTTTCTTTAGTTGTCGTCGGTCTAATCCAGTACTCTCCTCGAGGCTGGCAAGTGTGACAGCAGCTTCGGACTCTAATGATGTTCTAACGAATCCTGCAAGAACCAATTCAAAAGAACGTCTCAATTTCCCAAGTTCAGTCCTATCTATTTCATCTGCTAGTACCGTTTCTATTAGTTTATTGGCATCTCCAAAGCGATACTCGGTCAGCATCAGCGCAAGGTCAATGAGACCCGTAACCTCCCCCTTTGTGACCTGGATGACAGCATCAATCAACTGTCGTGATAGGTCTAGGTCTCCACCAGTGATGGCGCAGAATGCACCGTCCAAAAGCAGGTATGGATTCTTCTTCTCCTCTGCAGCAGACACAAATGCTTGGGCCGCAATTTGGCAGTCAATCTCAAACTTCTCATGTTCTCCATGTTTCACCCATGCTGCGCCTGCATTGGTCATTATCAAAGCAGCCTCTGCATATTTTTGAGCCAACATACCATGTTCATACGCTCGTTCGTATGCATCGGCTGCTTTGGAGAAATATTCCCAGTTTTTCCAGCAATCACCTACTCTTTTGAAAAGAGACATGGCTTCAATGTTCTTTCCTGTTTCTGCCTGTTTCTCAGCCAGTTGTTCGAGTTTCTGGCACTCAGACTGACCCATGATTATCAGGCACCTGGGTTGATTGTACAATTACCCTCTAATGACTCCGTCCTTCATGTTTAATGTTCTTTTTGCGAACCCAGCTATGTCATGGTTATGGGTGACGAGAACAACCGTCATCTTCTTCTCTCTATTGAGTTGAGCTATGATTTTGAGGATGCCTTCTCCTGTCTTAGAGTCAAGATTTCCAGTAGGCTCGTCGCAGAACAATATAGGTGGTTGATTGACCAGTGCCCTTGCTATGGCAACTCGCTGTTGTTCTCCTCCTGAAAGTTGTTTCGGGAAGTGGTCTCTTCTCTCAAGCATATCGACTTCTCGAAGTACTGCAAGTGTTCGTTCTTCTTGTTCCTGTTTTGTCATATCGGATCTTGGCCAAAGAACTGACTCAATGTTTTCGTATGCTGTTAGATGCTCAACGAGCAGGAATGATTGGAACACAAATCCAATCTTCTGAGCACGAACCTTCGGGAGGTCTCTCTCACTGATTAGAGTCACATCAACAGAATCTACAAGAACTCGTCCAGACGAAGGGGCTTCGAGCCCCGACATGACATGCAAAAGTGTTGATTTTCCACAACCACTTGGTCCTAGAACTGCAACAAAGTCACCAGTTTCGACCTCGAGGTTGACATCTTTAAGTGCAGCCACAGTGTTCTTTCCTTTTCCAAACTCTTTATTGACATCCTCAAGTTGAATAATCGGTTTCGCCATCTCTCATTCCTCCCTCAGAGCCCTCATTGGTGGTACTTGAGTCGCTCTCCACATTGATAACATCAATCCTGGAAGTTGAGCCACAATGATTGCAACTAATGCAATGAACATGGAAAAGACATCAACGTAAAGGACATTCAATATCTCAGGTACTGCTAAACCTCCAGTGAAATATGCCACCAGTCCAAGAATTTCGACACTCACTTGAAATACCAAGAGAAATGCTGAAAATGAAACAAGAACGACTTCTCCCATTACAAGTAACATTACATTCGAGTTGTCCCATCCAATACATTTGAAGATAGATATGTCTCTTCTTCTGAATTGAGACACCAGGATTGCATAAATTGTTGCTACGATGAATGCGAGTCCAACATATGTCAACCAATCTCCTGGATTGTTCGTTAGACCTCGAGCTACAATAATGTACAGTATTGCGTATATTAGTACGAATGCAAAAACACGAATTCTTGCCCGATACGCGAATTTCACACTTTTGAAGAATACCCTGAAGTTCAATCAGTTGTCCTCCCTAAAGTAGGCACAGTTAACGATTTCAACTCATTTGTCTTAATGTGTCTTGTGTGCACGAAATCCAGATTATTCCTTCTCCAATTCCATATTGATTGGACTCCCGTCAGCTGGCCAAAGTTCCCTGCGAAGTAAGTCTCGAATTGCAACCCTGATTGCTTCACTTCTTGACGGATACATCCCAATGTCCACTAATTTGTCAAGTCCTTTCACGTAGATGTCGCTCATTTTCACAGTAACAAGTTGCATGGTTCATCCCTCACAGCAGGTGTTAACCCGGTAATACCGGATATAAGTCAATGCCACGCTCTGCCATCAACGCGCCACTATAATGCGATTCAGTGCTTGGACATTCGACCCATAAAAGGCTAAATATGCTGAAACTAAGTTCGAACACGGAATCCTGCGGGTGGAAGTCAAGCGACCCAACCTATATGATTCCATATTATCGAGCAGTAGGGTGAGTACTTGAGTAGCGGTGGTTTTGACTACATGCGTAAGGTCGTCATGATTGGCGCAGGCGGATCAGGAAAGACTGCGTTAGTCAATCGTTTTCTCACCCATAAATTCTCTGAGGAATATATCGTAACAATAGGCTCACAATTTGCGGTTAAGACTGTTGCAGTTGAATCAGCAAATGGTCGTAATATTGTTGTGAAACTATTGGTTTGGGACTTGGCTGGGCAACAACGGTTCGATTTCATCCGAGGAAGTTACTATCGTGGGTCTAAGGGTGCGCTACTTGTGTATGATACTACTCGAAAGAGTACGTGGGTAGAGTTACCAAAGTGGATTAAAGAAACTGAAGATGCCTTGGGCGAACGAATTCCAATAATTCTTCTGGCCAACAAAGTTGACCTTGTTGAAGAAAGAGTAATTACCCGTGAGATGGGAGAAGAGTTCGCACGTGAGAATAATCTTGTTGGTTACCTTGAAACAAGTGCACTCACTGGTCAGAATGTCGAAGAGGCATTCAATATCCTCGCAAAGACCTCCCTCGCTGTTTCTTAGCAGCTTGTATTTGGATGCTCTAACCAAAACCACTAAAGAGTGGAAGTTCAGGAATTGCTTGTAATTTACAGGGATAAAAGTGACTTCCATGACAAATACAGATCTTAATTTAAAATTCTTAGAGCAACTCTGTGATTCTTTTGGACCTAGTGGTCATGAGGAGGAAGCACAGAAGATAGCTCACAACTATGCGAAAGGATATGCTGATGAAGTCCTCCATGATGGACTTGGATCGTTGATTTTCAGGAAAGGAACTAGCGGTCCAAAAATCATGATTGCTGGACATGTTGATGAGATTGGTTTCGTTATTACGAATATCAAAAAGGATGGATATCTTGAGTTTCATCAACTTGGAGGCTGGTGGGACCAGACTCTGCTTACCCAAGAGGTTATGATTACTCCATTCAAGGGTGAGAAAGTTATCGGTGTGATTGGTGCACCCCCGCCGCATGTTCTCACACCTGAACAACGAAACAAGGTTGTCACCAAGGATAAGATGTACATCGATATCGGATGCTCATCTAGAGCTGAGGTTAAGAAATTGGGAATTCGAGTTGGTGATCCAGCAGTTCCAGTTTCGTATTTTCGAACAATGAAAAGAACTCGTAAAGATAAGGATGAAGATGATAAAGATGCGAAGGAAGAGACCCGTGATGTAACTCTTGCTGTTGCCAAGGCATTCGATGATCGAATTGGAGTGTTCATCACTCTCGAGGCTCTGAGACGCATTTCTGAGAATGACATCAAACTTCCAAATACTGTCTATTTCTGTTCAACAGTACAGGAGGAGATTGGACTACGAGGTGCAAAGACATCTGCACAGATGATTAAACCTGATATTGGCTTTGCTGTTGATGTTGATATTTCAGGTGATTCACCGGAGTCTAAAGGTCTAGTTCAGAAGATGGGAAAAGGAGTGGCAATCTCTGCTGGTGATGGATCGATGATTCCAAATCCAAAGCTGCGTAAATTTGTGATGGAGATTGCAGAAGAGAAGAAGATTCGACATCAACCTGCTTTCCTGAAGTCCGGTGGAACTGATGCAGGTCAGATCCATCTTGCAGGAATGGGAGCTCCATCCTTGTTCCTTGGCATTCCAACTCGATACATACATTCTCATCACGGAATGCTTGACACTAGCGATGTTGAGGCTGCAGTACAACTTCTTATAGAAGTCTTACAGCGGCTGGACCAAAAAACCGTTAAAAGTTTCACAACTCTTTAGAGAAAGATGAGCAGCCTAGCAGTAATCTAGGCTGACTCACTATTCATTTTAACTAGACTAACGCTCACGTTTACCTTCGATGAATTCATCGACACGTTTGCGAGCTTCAAAGTCATCGATTTGATAGCGTGGATGTTTGAAGCTGTATGAACTGATGCTCGAGAGCTCTCCACCAATTCCTCTGTCTAAAGCGATTTTGACAGCTCTGGCAACATCGATAATGACTCCTCCACTATTAGGTGAGTCTTGGACTGATAGTTTCAAGTCAAGATCAATAGGCAGATCTCCGAATGCTTTTGATCTCATGCTTATGTAACAGACCTTGTTGTCATCGAGAAATGGGACATAGTCGCTTGGACCAATCTTTGTGGGTAGCTCGTAATCAACACAGCTTGTTACTGCCTCAGTCTTACTGATTCTCTTAGAGCTCAATCTATTCTCTACTTGCATGTTTTCGAAGTCAGTATTTCCTCCGATGTTAAGCTGGTATGTATTCTCAAGAATCAACCCTCTCTTATCAAACAACTGAGCGAGGACACGGTGCAAGATTGTTGCTCCAAGCTGACTTTTGATGTCATCGCCTGCACATGGAAGCCCTTTCTTTTCGAAGGACTGAGCTAAGGGTGATTTGGGATCTGATACAATGAACTCGGGAATGGCGTTTATGTATCCTATTTCTGCTTCTAGTGCGGCTTGTGCATATATTCTGGTACCTTCCGCACTTCCGACAGGGAGGTACGTGACTAGCAGGTCCGCCTTTGACTTCTTCAGTTCTTCAGCAACATTAACTGGTTCAATCTCTTTTTCGTCATAAGCGAAAAATGACTCTCTCATGTGAGGCGCAACACCATCTGAAATTGGACCCGGCAATACCTTGACACCTGTCTTTGGAACGTCTGGTGCAAACCGCATACAGCAGTTGGGTTCTACCCACATAGCCTCAGCGATATCAAGACCAATTTTCTTCCTATTGGCTTCAAAGGCCGCAACAAATTTGAGGTCTTTTGGAAAATAACCGCCGAAATCTACATGCATTAAGCCAGGGACTTCTTCATCTGCCTTAGCATCTCTATAGTAATGCGTGCCTTGAATCAACGCAGACGCACAATTTCCAAGCCCGGCGATTGCTATTCGGACATCTCCCATTTTCGAATCACCTTATCTAGTATTCTATAGCCATAGAATAGTTGTTTCTTTTAAAACTTGCGAGCTGGCAATATCAAGAATCTGAGCTACCTTTATTGCTTTCAGACATTTCTGATTCAATGATCTCATACTTCGAGAAAAGCAGTTTCTTAGCTGATGCAATTGTCTTTGGACCAATTCCTGGAATCTTTCCCCAATCATCTATCTGTAGAATTGCTTCCTGTGGTGAACCAAATCGTTCGAGAATACTCTTTGCTCGAACAACATTGATTCCCGGAAAACCTGCGATGAAGAACTCTTGCTCGTCGTTCATAGACTCTAGACCTTTTCTTGTCCTAATCACAGGGAGTCTTTGCCCTTTCGTTTCCCTCTTATCATCATCGCCGACAAGTATTCCATAAAGCAATCCCGCTGAGTGAAGTGCATTGAATCCTTTGACTACTTTGATGCCTCTCTCACTAATACTCTCAATCAGTGCATCTAGTGAGTTTGGATGAATGTAGCTTGCACGCTCCATTGTCACGAAGTATGGCTTGCCTTTTGTTTGCTTAGAAGAAAATGGTATGTACACACAGCCTTTCACTGGGTCTCTTCTAATTGCAAGAATATTCTCTATCAATACATACGGTTTTTCATATTCAAGCAAAGCATCCATCTGTTTGGTGAGCCGGGGGACACCTGCAGCACTACCCTTGAGAGTGTTCACTAAGTCATTGACCGTCTTTCTCTCAATGGCAATCCCATCAATCCCGAGAACATCACCGATGGGAATTTTCTGAATTGTATATGTAATTCCTTCTTTCTCCAGCATTGACATCAAATGCTTAACCGCATTCTTCCTTTTTCCTCCGGTTTCGTGTACATCAATGACAATCTCCGGAACGTTTCCAAAAAGATCTGACTGCATCTCAATCCCCATCAAAGAGTGTCATGACAGCTGCCATTGAAACCTCTCTTGCTAAGTTTAGATCATCAGCTGAACCTATGACAACAACATCATTGTTCTCAGGCCGCAGACTCTCAATAATAAGGAGTGTTTCAGCCTCATAAGCAACTAGAATATGGAAATCGTCTGGTGGCATTACCAATCTGATATTTCGTTGAATGAGTGTTGTCGCCCCAGCCTTTCCATAACCCCCTTGAATGATTGCTTCATCCCTCTGTCGTACTCCATCTGTGACGGCTACGGCTTTGTTCTTTACAAGATTCGCATAGGCATATTCATACATTACCAGCTTTCTAACATCTAACATCAGTCCAATTGGGACGTCTTTCATAATTTCATCAAATAACTTCAGTCCTTTTTGGGTGAGTTTCTGACCTTGTTTTCCCTCTGGTTCAATATAGTCTGCTTCTGTTAATCGTTTCAATAAGGTTCTTGCACTTCCTTCTCCTATCGACATCTTGTCACAGAGTTCGTACCTTCCTAATGGTTGCTCTCTTCCTATCATTACAAGTGCGACTGCTGCGTGGTGTGGTTTAAATGCAGGAGCAACTCTCCCATCAGCTGGTTCAGAGAGTTTCATGAACTCGTCTTTCCATGTCAAAACATACTACTCTCCAACATCTCTGCTTTTACTTCACTCTCAGTACCCCAGATAAGGTCTTTGAGCTGTTTAGAAAGTACTCTATCCAACATCGGTACGACCTGCGAGAATATTATGGCATTGGACACAATGTGAACCAATGAGAATGGTACTGCGGCGGTCACTGCCAAGAAGAATGGCACTCCAAACGTGACTGAGTATCCTAGATTTGTTATCTGTTCGAATATGAAGGTGATAAATGCCCCTGTAAAAGCTAATTCCCAAATGCTCGGGTTCAGTCTTTTACCATTGGCTCCTCTTTTTCCCATAATCGCTCCTATCGCTACGATATAGAACCATCCAATGACTTGTGATACCCAGATCTGAGGTATGAATCCTCCCCACGGATTAATGACACCAAATAATACCGACATTATGAGTGTCGACCAGATAGCCATATGAGCTCCAAAGATATAAGCAGTAACAAATAGGACTGTTGAACCCAATTCTAGATTTGGAATGGCAACCAGTGCATAATTGCCAACCAATGCTAGCGCGGTCATTATGGCAGTAATTGAAACCCACCGGCTGTTTCTCTTATCTTTACCTGGTTGTTCGGAACTCATTCATATACCTCCCTTGATCAACAATCACTTTCTTGATTTCAAAATCACAACAACGACGATAGCAAGAAATCCCCCTCCGATCAATCCGACCATAGTTATCATTATACGTAGATCCGGGTTGAAATCTACTGGTTGTGGTGGAAGTATCTCTTGCAAGCTTAATACAAGATTGTAGGGGATTCCAAAAGAGTAACTCGTATTTGCTTTAACAAGAACCCCGCTATTAAGAGAATACGCCAAGTGAGTGATCTGTGGTTCGCCGAATGCTGGTGGGTCTTGTTCATAATCGAAGATTATACACTCCTCTTCAACAATGTCATAAGCTTGAGATGTTCTGTTCCAAATTTCTACGCTGACACTATCATACCGTGAAGTCATAGTCCCGTTTAGATAATTCCCAGCTACTCTTTCTGCTGCAGCATATGCTGTTTCATTTTGGCTATTGGCACTACTTTGTCCGGGTTCTATGAATAATCCTGGCCACCACTCTGTTGGTGTTCCCCAGACTCCTAGAACAAGGTCTCTAGCAATCTCAGTATCATTAGCAAAAACGGTAACATTCCCGACCGCAAACATTCCACTAACATCATTCGCATAACTACTTACCTCGCAGCGCATCAAACTACCATCTTGAGCACGCATGTTGCCTCCTTCTGAATAATACATGATTGTGATATCTGTTGGAGCAACATCTATTCTCCATGTGACAGTTGATCCTGGATAAGGAAATCCAGAATACCCTGCAACCTCTGGAGTTGCATTGAATGACAGAATGAAAAGACCAATCAGCAATAATACAGCGCTTCTTTTCCTCATTTACTTAATTCTCCTTGAAGTGGTTACATAGACAAAGGCAATGAAACTTAGTCCTAAGATGGATACAACGATTGCACCTGGAATGAACGTAGGGTCGTATTGGGACTTTGTTTCGGGACTTGTATACTTCCAAAATATCGAGTCGCCATCCTTAAGCGAATAGAGATTTACAGCAATTGATGCGAACTCTCCATTTACCCAGTACTCCCATCCTTCTGCTCCTTCACCAACTAGACCTTCAATTCCACGTATATATGCAAATGAACCATACCATTGGACTTCCACATCAAGAACTGATGATGTAACGTCAAGAACAGATGATCCATTGAGATTGTTATAGTCGATAACGGTTCCATTTCCAAAATCTACAGTGAGTGTGATACCATTCGCGGCTATGATGACTTGCGTGTCACCTAATGCAAATGCTGTGTTTGATTGGCTCATCAAAAACACCAACGCAATCACAAGTGTGATGACACAATCATGGCGGTTCAAGAAACTCAACATCCTAGGATAGGTTAACCTATCCTACAATCTCCATCATTTAAGCTTTCCTTTTCAAGGACTAACCGAAGCATCTAATACTAATTCGAGTTTGAGAGAATTCGTTTATTTGTTCAGGAAGAACAACTCTTGACTGATTTAGGCAAAGAATACAGTGGCTTTCTATTTGTCCTTGAAGGGATAGATGGGTCAGGTAAGACATGTGCATGCGAGGCGCTTGTACCAAGACTTCAAGCAATCGGATATGAAGTGGTCTATCTTCGAGAGCCAACGGACCTGAGTCCATGGGGGAAGGAGATTCGAGCACGGTCTCCAGCAGGTGAATTGACTCCGCAGGAAGAACTCGAACTCTTCATCAAGGATCGTGAATGGCACATAGCCAACAGAATACTTCCAGCTCTTAAGGCGGGAAAGGTAGTCCTTCTAGACCGTTATTTCTTTGCAACTGGAGCTTATCAATCAGCAGTAATGGATCTTCACTGGAGTGAGATTCTCCTGAGAAATCGAGAGGGAATCAATGCTCCTGAACCCGATGTTGTGTTTATTCTTGATGTCCCTGCTAAAATTGGATTGGAACGTGCTACTGGAAGAACGGGAAAAGCGAATCTTCAATTCGAAAAGATAGATAGACTCGTCAAGGTCCGCCAAGCATATCTCGAGATGGTTGAGAGTGACTCTGGTACATACAAAGTGATTGATTCTAAGAAACCATTAGATCAGGTCATTGACGAAATATATGATGTCATAACTGATGTCATAATAATGAGTGGATGATTACGGATTTGAAAATATAGACGGCTATCTAAAAAGCGCTGAACAGCTCGATATTTCAAATAGTCGGGTTCAAATAAGACAAGGTTTTTTAGGCTGGCTCCCTGAACCGTAAAATAGTCTGGCTAAATACTATCTTACTCCAGGGACTGGGAGAGAAGAAAAAATGCCCGTAGCAATGCTGCTCATAGACTGGGACTCAAAGATAGGCGCTGTCTTAAAGGCTAAGGTTCCTGCGGACTTCGCGGACTATTATAGGGAAGATCTCAATACGGAGATAATGCGTATCTTCACGTCACACGCAATGGGTGACGCAACCGCTGGATTCTCATCACTGAGTATTAGAATTGGGGGTGAGGAATACGGTGTGGCCTCATACTATACTGGAATTGTTAGAGAGGAGGAACAGTACTGTGTCTCTCTCTTACTCACTCCATCAGAGGATCCAAAGACCTACGAGGCTGCCATAACCTCCGTGGTAACGCCTCTTACCAATGCGGTAGTCGCCATGACTGACTCTGAATTACAGACTGAGATTGATAATACCTACCGTCGTATTATCCGGCTTGCAGGAATGACAGATGAATCAAGACTTGCACGTCTGTTCTCAGATGAGGTTTCGCGAGCTGTGTTTCCAAAACTCTGGAAAGGCGGTATCTCTAAGGAAGAACTTGAGGAATGGCTCAAAATGGTCACTGGATTACCTAGCGTTAGTGTGGATTCTGTGATTGCTCCATTTGAAGAGTTAGGACTTGTGAAATCTGAGTGGGTTGATGAGATTGGTCGAACCTGCGTCTTCATGATTAAGGACCTTGAGGTTTTCAGGGCGCCTCCACTCATTGCAATGGAGGCAGCAAGTAGCGTTCTAGATCCTGAACTTGCTGCAGAGTATAAGGCTGAAGTTCTGGAGTTCTTGACTGAATGGCAAAAAACACCTGAAGACACTGTTTCGGTTGCTCAAGTACTAGCAGATCCTGATTGTTATGACACACTTAGTGAGCTTAGGAGAAGACCTGTCAACATCTCTGAACTTGAGGCGACCCTAGCTATTCCACCTAAGGAACTAAAGTCTGCTATCCAGACGCTTAAGAAATTCAGAATCATTTCAGAAAAGCGACGAAAGGGAGCTTCAGGCGAATACGACAAATGGTTGTTCTTGCTTAACGATATTCGTGTTAGGTTGTTCTTCCCAGAGTACTTCCTTCAAACATTAGTAACAGACCTTGAGAAGACACCTGATGATCCAAAACAAATGGAAATGGTTCATCATCACCTGCGATTACTAAGAGACAACTTTCCGCGATAGAAAAAACACTCTTGTCGCATTCGAAGTTATCTTCAACTTGGATTTATGGCTGATTATACTGCGATTTTTCCAAAACCGCCAAATGATTACTGCGAATAATTCAGAGATAGAAGGTCTGAAATAGTCCAGTAAAAAACCTAGAAAGCTTCATATGTTACTTTGCCTTTCGGGCGTCTGAAATCTTTCGTACAGGTTTGCATGGACTTCCCCCGTCATGTTTCGAAAGAAACAAGGAACTCGCAGCAAACACGGTCCCAAAGTGAGTTCTAGGTCCCTATTTGCCCCATGTGGGCAAGTCTTGCGCATGTAATTTGATTTTGCCATGCATCCTGTGGGAAGAGCTCCACGGATGCGGGAGGTTCGCTTCGGCGAACCCGCCGCTCCAACTTATTCATTCTTGGACTGCTAATAGATACACAGAATATCAAAATATACACACAGAACATCTTAATCTATACGAAAAGGATTAACTTACTATCCAAAAGGTCTCAGTGACTTCGCCTATTGATTTGGTAGAACTTGGTGATACTGAAGTGATCCATAATACTTTCCTCGTT
>JBHLRC010000013.1:0-36167 GCA_048882965.1 Candidatus Thorarchaeota archaeon | reverse complement strand
CGCGAAGATTCTTAGTATGAAGACGGGAAGGGAGGATTGCGAAATTCGATCGAGTTTTGATTTTGAGGATGGTTTAGATTGGGTGTTCTACGAACTCCACACTGGAGGAATGGTGATCTGGGTGTCTGATGAGGAATGGAAAGCGTTAGAATCCCCTGACTTAATAGCTGCATATCTTGAAGGCGAGTTAGCAAGGAAAGGGGCAGGTATAAGCACAAAGGTATACATCATTCCATTCACTGCAATTTTGCTCCTTCTAATTGGAGGGTCCATCTATTTAATTTCGATATTTGGCTCTGTATTTGCTCTACTTTTTGGATGGATTATCTTCTCTTGTATCATCGTTGCAAATCTCCTGTTTGCAATCAATTTTCTTTCGAATCGTCGAAAATTTGAAAGTGAGTTCGCCATTGTTCAACAGAATCCACAATATCTTACTGCACTACACAATCTTGTCACTAAAAGTAAACCTGAAACCTTCTATCAAAAGAATATCAAACACAGAATTGAGAGAATTGAGAGTCGTCAACGAAAATTAGAGATAGAAAATCCCACAACCCACGAGTTACAATAGAAAAGTGAGCATACGTCCAAGATTTGACACCGAAACCATAATATTGGGGTATTAGTGCGGGAACGAGAAGCTTTGATTATCTTCAAGCACAACTGCGGAGTGCAACTTCGACATGACCTCTGAATGCCCTGATGGACTTTGCAAGATGAAAATTCAAGCTGTTGACCGTGCCATCGGCCATCACAAAAATGAGTGGTCTGTTCTTCTGAAATCAACAAAGAACCATAAGGATGTGGAACACGCTCTTCGCTTCTGTCAGGTGTTTCGCCTAGAACCGAAAGTAAAGGTCGAAAATGACAGATATGTCGTTCTGGTCAAAAATGAGCTTTTACGTCTGCTCTAATCGACTCTATTTCCTGAATTTTCGTGTAACAAGAATTGTGAGGAATACAAACCCTAAACCTCCAAACATTATGGAAGCTAGGGTAGCTTGAAGTGGTGATAGTTCAAACAAGCCCTTTATACTGGTGGAGTTGTCTGTCGTTGTATTTGTTTGAGATTCTGCCAGTAAAGTTGGGAATCTATCCACATCATCCTCATCTATGATATACCAGGTTGCTGAGCTTGGTAAATCACTCCAGCTGTTACCACGTCCCACTCCATCATCCCACATATTTTCATTACCAGAGCACTCTGCATTCTCACCGTTCCAGCCAAAGCTGTTACCGATTATGAAATTGTCACTCGATAGACGATTGAGGAAGATTCCTATCCCTAAATTATAGATCACCTCATTATTTCCAACCACCGAGTCACTGGTCCTAAGAATCTGTATACCTATATTGTTGAAACGGATGGAATTTGATTCAATTGAAGAGTGATGAGCTCCAATCAAAACCAAGCTGTTATAATTCTGGTAGACATCACATCCGTAGACATTGGTATATGGTGATTCGTCCAATAGGATTCCATATGTATTGTTGCGGATGGTGCTCCTATACACTGAGCATGAGTATGATTCTATAAAGTAAACTGCAATTTCATTTAATTCTGCTTCAATAGTATTGAGGACACAATCATTTGATTGGTATAGGTAGATTCCTGTGTATGAGTGATGAACATTCACATTGATGATTTCGCATCTATTACTATACATGAGCGTCACTCCATACAAATCGCCACCTAGAATTGTAGCTTCAGAGCAAGCAACAAGAATGACCTGTCCGTACTCATTTCCACTGAGTGAAAAGATGGACTCGTTGAAGAAGTATCCCAGTGGGTCGCCATTGATGGTGTTTCCTGAAATGAAATGATCAAGTCCACTCGCATTTGATATGCTGAATGAAAGGCTACAGCCTAAAAAGGAATTATTTGCAATAATCGCGTCGATTGGAGGACTAACCTCATAGCCAATCCCCGCATACTCCTCCAGACTCACAGCGTTTAGACAGTCGTATATCTGATTTTCAATAACTCTATCTCCAACACTGCTCTGTAGTTGGACTCCTATATCGAGATAATGTAGATCATTTCCCTGGATTAATGTATTATTTCCCACACGTGATGAAATTCCGATACCTTGTGAGATCTCTCCTTGGATGTCATTAAACTCAATAATGCAACTATTTGAGATTTCGAGATCAACTCCAATATTATCTGTCTGAACCTTATTGTCGGTGACTGTGAGGTTGGATGTTAGTAATCTAATTCCTATCAATGGAGCAGTCACGTTGTTGTTGTATAGATGATTGTCCGTTCCATATAGTATCTCAAATCCCGACTCAAATCCTTCAATCACGTTACCACTCAGATTACAACCTCTCGCCTCTCGATACACAATCCCATATTGTCCTACATGTGTTGGTCCTGTATTACGGAACAGATTACCCTCAAGAGTGCAGTTGATACCGAATGCAAATCGAATTCCATCTCCGGTAACGTGATCAAACACATTATCCCTTATGATAAGTGAATTTGCACCCTGAACATGCACAGGATATTCCGTTGCCGGTGCAATCTGTATATTATTGTTGAAAAGGGATGCGTTCAAATTATGTGCAAGTAAGCCTACTATTTGAGTACCAATTGAGTTGCCTGTAAATGAACAGTTCATAGAATCGTATACTGTGATTGCAGTATGATATCCAATGAGTGTACACTCCTCGATTTTTCCATTTGTCACATTATCAAAAGTTACAATGCCATCTCCCCAGACAACTCCATCTGCTTTCAGCCAACCACCACGGATAACAAAGTGTTTTGTTGTGTTAGCAATGAGAATCGAGGTGATTGGTGCAGTGACATTGAGATTCTCTATCATGTAGGGGCTCTCTGAAGAGCCTGATCCTGGCCATCCCTGCGATACGAATTCTGAATCACTGGTGATGTTAAACGGTTGATGAATAGTGTAACTTGGGATTCGTGACACGTCATAGTATTCCAGTTGAGGCGGTGCTGCTTCCTGCATCATGTTTGACCCTGGAAGTATTAGGAATACTACTATGCAACAGGTTATAGCTTTCATCAGTCGTTTGGATAAATGCCAAGATGTCACAGGTTCACATTTGGATTTGCGTTATAATATCCTTGCCTCTCAAGCATGTACATTTAGTCATACGAACTTTAAAACGAAGAAACATCATCATCAGAATGAGGCAGGTTCGGTTTGCAAGGTCATAATGTCCAAGCCATTCTTATCATGGAGCATGGAGGCATTCCCTTGTTTTTCATGAAAATCGACCCGCGCGCCCAAGATTTAGACCCCATGCTTGTTTCTGGCTTTTTCACTGCAATTCAGACTTTCTCGAAGGAGGTTGTGAGTCAGAGTACTTCTCGTTTCCAGGTTGACTATGGAGCACGATTATTCACTGTACTTTCGGGTGAATCTACAGACCTTGTTGCAGTGAGTTTAGGCGAGTGCGAGGAAGAAGTAATTCAAACTCTGGTATCTCTACGCGAGGAGTTTGAAACTGTCTGGATCAAGGACCTCTCACGTGAGGAACTGGATACACTTGACATTAACAGTGGTTTTCTCGATTTCAGAGAAGGCATTCTTCAAAACTTGTCATTCAAGCAGATACTCGGGAGCTGGATTCCTTTCTTTGTAGGCACCTCTACGTCCTCGGATAGGACCAAAGACAGCATTGTAGTACCCTTCATTGATGGTAGTCGTAACGTGGATGAGATTATAATCGAAAGTGGACTCAGTCGAGAGGATGTGACGATAGAGATAACACGGTTGTGGGCTCTAGGCGCACTTCAATTTAGGAGTATTCTAGCAGCCGATGATGTGGTCATATCCACATCAAAACTTGATAGACTTCTTCAGTCCTCCTCTCCCCAGAGGGAAGAATTGGCTCGTACAAATCCCGATGTCCTTGCAGTAGTGCCAAGAATGTCCACTCTGTTTGACGGTCGCCGAACAGTTGGTGC
This sequence comes from Candidatus Thorarchaeota archaeon, assembly GCA_048882965.1. Taxonomy (GTDB): domain Archaea; phylum Asgardarchaeota; class Thorarchaeia; order Thorarchaeales; family Thorarchaeaceae; genus SMTZ1-45. Next base: position 32,221 of record JBHLRC010000013.1, on the reverse strand, counting down.
TATTAGCCGATTTCTCTCTGATACTTACTCTGAACGTACACTGATGCAAGCATTTGATTTCTTGTTGGAGAGTAAGGCAATCGATGTACTGACTCCCGAGAAACGGCGGGTCCTTCTTACAAAAGAAGCAGTTGAAATTGCTATCAAAGTGGCAGAAACCATCTATACTGAACAGAAAGCTTACGAGTATCTTGAACAGACTCTGCACAAAGTTGCAGTTCCTGAGGTGGTAGGAGAAGTTCCTCTCACTGATGGTAAATGGGAGGTAACCTATGGATCTAGGCTTCAGGAGGGTCTCGACCCTCGTCGATTGATGGAACTCTATGCTGATTGGGTGAAACTATTAGCCCAATTTCTCGGTGCCTTGGATAAAACAAAGATACGAGATTATGCAGAATCTCTTACTGATGCATATTCTTCTTACCTTCTAAAACGATACACTGCAGATGACCTTAGAGGATTCGAAGAAATCTCCTATTGGTTGGAACTCAACTGTGTAAGGCGGTGAAACTTAGATGGATGAATCAGAAAGACCATTACGTAAACTTGCAGAAACTCTGAGTAGACGGGGTCAGACCATCTATGGAAGGCGCACTATTGTGGACCTTTGCTCGAAAGCTGGTGTTTCACTCCTGAACACTATAGACATAGGGGATCCTGACACTGACGAGGCTCTTCAGAAATTCATTGCTGAATATTCTCGACTCACTCCCGCAGCTAAACTCACCATTCTCATTCTCTCAAAGCAATATGACGTTTCTCTACCTGAGGACCTTTTGGGGAAGAAGAAAGGACTCAAAGATCGTCTTGAATCACTACAGGACTATCTCCCATGGTCACCATAATTGAAGATCATCAGAAAGATTGAACTACTCTCTAGTACACCGCAGAACGGGTCGTGTGGAATGAGTCCATCTTATCTGTACAAAATAGTGACCGTAGGTTCATCTGCTGTAGGAAAGACATCAATCATTATTCGATATACTACAGGCAAGTTCAGGGAATATTATGCACCTACACTGGGAGCAGACTTCTCTGTGAAAAGTATGGAAATTGAGAATAATAAGGTCAAGCTTCAGATATGGGACTTGGGTTCACAAGACTTCCTTGGCCATGTACGTGCTGGATATTATCATGGATCTCGTGGGGTCATCTACATGTATGATGTGACACGCCCTCAGAGTCTCGAGGAATTGTGGGCATGGAAGAAAGAGGTGGACTCTCAACTGAAAGGAGTAAAGACCCTTGTTGTAGCGAACAAGACCGATCTTGACAAGGAGAGGAAGATTTCCCGTGAAGAGGGGGAGGAGTTTGCGAAAAAATTCCTCGCAGATTATATGGAAACCTCAGTCAAATTGAACAAAGGCGTGGATGACACCTTCACAGTCATGGCTAAGATGTTGATTAAAGGCATCTAGTTCGGGTCTCACCATTATCTCTTCTTGATTAATACGAAGACCAATATAATGACTACCACTCCAACTCCACTAGCTATCAAGATAATATTTAGTGAAGGACCCAAAAGGGCTGGCGTTGGCTTGGTTGGCCACTCTGTAATGTTACAGACTGTTGGTGTTGAGTCGACCAACCACTGAGTGATTCTGAGTATGAGCGGCCATTCTGAATCTGGATCATCGTACTCGTCTAAGTAATCTGTCCCATCACGGTCTCCATTCTCTTCATATTCAAAATGAGGACTGGAAATGAAAATAGTCCCTTCTCCATAGTAGGAAGCGACCATTGCTGGGAGATTATTATGAGTATAATTTGCTATATAGATGAGTTCTTGCCCTTCGTTTGGCAGAATGTATCGCCCGGTCTTAAAGAGAACCTGCATTCTATCAGGCATGTCTGAGAGGTCTGGTCCCGTACACTCCTTGTTAATCGTGACGTTAGTCATCGTTGTGGGATTGAGGTCTTCCACTTCGTAGGATGTGCCGTTAATCATCGCAAGTTTGAACTCTGTCCATATAAGCTCAAAGTACGAGTATTGCACTGCCATGGCTGCACTACCTCTTACTCCAATATATGAACCACCTGCTGCTACCCACTCACGAATTGCTTGTAATCCCTCATCTGTCAGTTTGTGTTCGAGTATTGGCCCAAGGCCTTCTGGCATCGCAAAAACCTCGCATGCCCAAAGTGAACCGTTTATTATATCTGTAGTATTGAAGAACCTCACCGTTGCGTTCATCCACTCGAACATATTGATGAGTGCAGTGTAACTGTTATTCACTCTTGGGTCGTAATAACTGAGATTGAATATACCCACATTCACTCCTGAGAGATCAGTGGGTGACTGTGTAATTGAATAATTGCTGGTGGTTGTCATTTCAATCCTAGAATCTGGCGAAGTAGCTGAGGTTGTCATCATTAGAATGATGATTGTCAAAACTAGTGCCTTGTACATTCTCACCCTTATTCCATCCTTTTACTTATCGATGGAATTAACTTGATACTATATAGAATAGGATTAGTGTTTGGCGCAAGTTTTACGAAATCAATCTCCAAAGATCTCAGCAAACCAATCCCGATTCTCTTCTTCCTCAACCAATTTCAATTGTCGTTTGTTTCTCAGATAATCTCGATACGCCATGACTGAAACCACTAGGATGATTTCACTCGAAGCAATTGAAATCGCAGTGGTTGTAGCTGATACTAGAGGATCTTCTGCAACAAGAGGGTCTTCAGGACTGTTGATTGTTGTCTCTTCTACAATTGGCTTATCTGGTAGCCATTGATAGTTCGGGTTCTTGCTCAGTGTGTAATTTTCTCCATCTTCATAATCTGTGAAAACAAAGGGACCACATGTGATGTGTGGGTCCTGATGATTGAAAACAGGGTTCCATTTATTCCACTCATCAAATTCAATCTCTCTCTGTTCTCCGAAAATATGTTTTGGAAGTATCTTCACGTAGGCAAAATTATTGAACTGCCAATACGATTCAGAGGTGAATTCAAAGACTACTTGGTATGGTCCTAGGGCAAATACTGCATACAAGTCGGACAATTGATTTGCTAACGGATTTCCAAAGTTTCCGCTTTCAAGTATGTATGAGAAAGTATTTGCCACATCTTCTGCAGTGAGTGGTTGCCCGTCTGTCCAAGTAGCATTTTGAATCATACTAATTGTGAATCGTGTGTGTCCAGCTGGGATTGCTGGATCATCTTCATGAGTTTCGAGAGTGCAATTTGTTGCTAAATCTCCAATCGGATGTTGCATAGGGTCAAGTCTATACAAGGAGGAATATAGGCTATCCAGTCCATCATTCCAGACGTCAGAATATCCCATGAATGGATTTAGTGTATTTATTGCCGAAGGTATTGCAATAGTTACAATTCCACCCAAGTTGCCATTGGCTTTTCTGATATTTCTCATAGTCCATGGACCAGTGATATACCTTGCAAGATCTGGAACATGACCAGTGAACTGGTCATTCCGATATGCCTGCAGGTAGGTGTTCTCGTACACAACAAGTCTTGGCACGTTGTACTGCAGAATCAACTGCATCTCAGCCGCAGCCTCGTAGATTTCCTCATAGGTTGTTCCATAGAGGAGCTGGTCTCTCCAGCTGTCGTAAGTTGCATTCCTGAAGTTGGTCGGGTTCTGGTATGGAACATCCGCGTAATCGCCCCAGTACTCATATGCAAGCCAGTCCACATCATTGCCATAGAAATCCACTGAGTAGAAGATCATGTCATAGTCACCATGTCCTTGACATCTGGTGATGTATTCATTGAACTCTGCTGCTTGGGTTCTAGCGTTTACATTCAAAGCCCTAAGCGCATCGACACCGATCAGAGATGTTCCACCTGCGATCTCTGGTGATGATGAGGCGTACTCAATCACCACGTCGAACGGAGTCTTGTCTGGTGCAAGTCTGAAACCTGTATCTGGATCAATGGTAAAGCCAGCAGCATCCAGGATTGCTGCACCAGTAGCGACCTGTGCTGTGTAGTAATGGTATGGCATATCATCTTCGATACACCATCCATTAACATAAGGCACGAGGGAGTCATGTTCCTGCGAAAAGCCGTCCATGATTTCTGATGTGACTGCTATCTTGTCGAAAGCATAAGCGAAGGCTCTTCGGAAAGCGCTGATGTTCAACGGATACTTGGCACAGTTAATTGTGATGTAACCATACCCGTTCCTCAGAGCACTGAAGATGTCTATGTCCGGGTCATCCCAACCAAATGAGCCTAGATACGTAGGTTCAAAGAAATTCGTGTCCATCTCTATCTCGCCAGCCTGCAGTGCGAGTACCCTCTGATCCTGATTATCAATCACCTTGTACACTAGTTTGTCAACATAAGGGCCCGTATTCAGATCATCTGGTACTTCATAGTTACTCCAACCATAAGCTGCGACCGCATTGAGCCCTGATACAACCATTAGAAGAGCTATAACCCCGACTATGCAATGGACTCTCAAATCCACAACTATCTCCTCAAGATTTGTTGTATTGTGAACTGTAGTATCTTTGTTCCTGTGTTTTCTCAAACACATGCTGAACCATATTAACCGTTGATTTACGCAATCGTGGGAAAATTGTACCTCAAGGGTAATATTGCAGATTTGGCACTCCTAAATGGAGGGACTATGAAGCAAATTGACTGGGCAGGCGTCAAGAAAGTCGTCATCTTGATTTCATTACTCATTGCATCCACAAGCCTCATACTACACCTCGCCTCTCCCGGAACGACTCGCAGTGGTTTCCCTGCATATATTGATCCCTATAGCACATCTGTGCAGAATCTACACATGCCAAACACTGTTGGCTACAACTTTGGAATTGAAATCATAGGTCCTGAACAAATCGATGCGAATGGTTCATCCGCCTACCTACTCCTTCCCTCACAATACAATAATTATCTAAACGGTACGCCTTTCAACGAAACTGGTGCACTGATTAGTCTGACCGATGGTGGCAAGAATTCATTTGAAACGACACTCAGTGATAATCTCAACCTCTATCTGGTCTTTGCTAATGAGGGCAATACGACCGTTTTCTGGGAGTACTACTACTATATCCTTCCAATTAATTACTATGCAACATTCCTTGTAGCATTTACTGGAGCATTTATCGCGATTTTTGGTTTCGCATCATTATGCACTGGTTGGAAACGTTGGTTCCTTGTGGCATTAAGTGTTCAATCGGTCCTCTTTCTCATAAGAGTCTTCACTCTGTCAACATACAGTCTTAATTTACCCGCCATCTTCTGGGACCTGATCCACATCGAGCTATACAATGACTATCAATACTTCTATCTCTCATGGATACCCCACCTGTGGGAAGGTGTCTGGCCATATTCTGCAGATATGGCAGCCTATCTGTATCCTCCCCTTTGGATCTATACTGTTGGCATGTTTGGGTCCATTCCCTCATGGCTGCCCGGACTGATTCTCTTCATATTCAACGCTGCTACTGGAATTTTCATCTACAAGATTGCTCTCAAACTGACCGATGATACAACCCGATCTAGATTCGCCATGATGCTCTATATGTTGAATCCATTCACCCTCTTCTATGGAGCATTCATGTGGTTGAATCCTACTCCATATGTCTTCTTCGTTACATTATCCTTCTATCTTGGATTGATTGAGAAGGAAAAGCTGGCAGTTGCATTGATGGCTGTTGCTACACTATACAAACAATTTGCAGTTGTCTTCTTTCCAATCTTAGTAATTTTGTTCATCAAACGGAGAGGTAACTTCAATATCAAAGAAAAGTGCTTCATCTTCCTGAAACACTCATTAATCTACTCAGTTATTGTTGGATTGGTATCATTGCCTTTCCTTATGGCAAGTCCTACCTATTTTCTCAGTCAAGTGTTTCCTTGGAATGCAGGATACTATGATCGACTCATTGTCTTCATTCCTGATTCTTGGATGACAGTACATGCCAACACATTCTACCTTTGGCTCAATTTTCCGAAATGGTTCACTGATTCTATTGCATTTCTGCTCAGTAACTATGTATTCTTGATTCTGAGTGGTGTTTTGGTCTATGGTGGTTTTATGTTCCAGAAAGCATCTGGACTCGATGAACAGGAGAAGAAACAATCACTCTTCATGAAGGCGATACTCTGGGCGTTCATTGCAGTTCTTTGTGTCCAACTATTCTATCCTCGAGGTTCATACAAATTCTACCTCCTTGCACTTACACCATTCCTAGCACTCTTGTTCGATACTAACGACCTAGAACTTCGTTCAAGAGATACCTTCAACATCCAAAGTCATCACTTTTTCAGTATCATCGTATCTTGTGCAGTTTTCTTATGCTACCGTTTTATCTACTTCTGGCTACTTGGAGCTTGGGCTATTTTCTACATCAATAATAGTGATTCACTGAAAGGACTCAAGAATCTATTATTGAGAGCATCGAATAGGAAAGAGATTTCGCTTGTAGATTTGGAAGAGATTTATTCCGAGTGACTTTATTCTATTAGTAGTCCAGAAAGTTAGGTTCATCCTCAACAAACTCACTTGACAATCCTAAGGCTTCAAAGAATTTCTGAACAGCAATACAAGCAAATTTCTCTGTCGAATAGTGCGTGCCTCCAATCACGTTAATTTCATTCTCCTCGCAAATTTCGTGAAACTTCAGACTCGGTTCCCAATCAGGATTCTTTTGAGTGATGCCAGTGATGAATGTCTTGACCTCCGCATCTACAATGCCTTGAGCAACATCTGGGTCATTACCGCCACCTGCAACCACAGCCACTCGTTGGTCGGGTACCTCGGATGAACCATACTCCCAGATTTTAATTCTATGACCAAGGGTTTTTTCCACCTGCTTTGCTATATTGAATAGGGACTTTTGTTCCGTCTTTCCAATTATTCCTACAAGCACACCATAGTACTCAAAGAACTCTTTCTCTGTTTCAATATCTAGTACTCTGGCAAGAGATGATGTTGTGCCATAAGCTCCAATCTTGTCTAGAGGTACATGTATCGCATAATAGGAAATCTCGCGTTCCTTTAGACGTTTCAGATATTCCATAGGTATGTTTCTGAAAGGGACTCCTCCCTCATCCGGATACCAGTTCATTGGGTGGTGAGTAAAGAGAAGGATGTTCCTCTCTTCTGTGGCTAGTAGATAATCGAGAACTCGGTTGCTGGGAAACACTGCTGTGTAGACTTTGTGAACTTCCTCTGTGTTGTCCAAGGCAAGACCCTTTCTTGTTTCCCTGAAATTCTCAGTCATGTGTTCTCCAAGATCGAGAAGACTCCATTCATCCTCTTGGAGTCTGTCTAGCTCGAACTCTTTGTCCAGACTGCTGTATACTTTCTCTGCTCTCATATCAACCAATCCCGAATACTACTATTGGGATTTGGCTGAAACATGCAATTAAAGCATACTACTCAGAGTCAGGAATTAGTTCTGGATTCTGTGACCAACAGTGCTTACCCATGAAATCTGATGATACTAGGATACCTCGCTCCTCCATGTTGGCGAGATATTCCTTGAACTCCGGATAAGTGATGACAAGTCCGTTTGTCAGTTGAAGGAATTTCTCATAGAGGGTAGCTTCAAAATCAATTATTGAATGACCGAAGGAGAGTAATATTGCATCTTCAATTAGAGGGGGCACTGTGCTGAGCACAATCCTCTCACCATATGGGGTTTCTACTATGCGTGCGTTCAATCTTATCGCCTGATTCAACACTGTACAAATTCATTATATAATGACCATGAAGCACCTTTTCAAATTCAATTCCAAATCGGCATGCATAAGCCTCTAAAACCTGAGAAATCCTTTATCAGGCTTCAAAAAAATTTAAAAAACCATCTTAATCAAGATTGGTCCTGATTTAAGATAGCTTTAGGCACATCGATGGTATTCCCACAGTTCAGGCAGGTGATTCTACCTGCTTGAAGTTCTTCATCGTCGAACCGAAGTCGGGCTCCACATGAGGGACATGTTTCTAGAATCATCTCTGGTGAGATTTCCATCTTGACGAGAGGTCTTGGCAGTATTGCGATAAACACTAGAGCAAACAGTAACCAAAGTGCTAGGAAATAGTATCCTGTTCCGTCAGGTGAGGTCATTGAAAACGCAATTGTGTTCTGTGTTTCATGCACGATGATTGCTACTAGCACACTTTGTTTAGACTTGTTCCAGATTGCGGTTATGATTATGCTAAGACACACAATCCATACTGCATACTCAAACATAGACTGACCATATTGTTTGGACCCCGGAATGAAGAATAATGGAGTGTGCCAGAAAGTCCAAATAACTCCGAGAACAACTGTGCCCCCAAGGGAACCAAGACGCTGTTGAAGTCGCTGGAGAGCGAAGGCACGCCAACCCATCTCTTCACCGATTCCATTCCATATCAGGAAAACTGGACCTACTATGGCTGTGAAGTAAGTGACATCGATCCATGTCGCAGGTGCTTCAGCTCCAACAACAAAAATCCCTATCCAGTAGCGTGCAGCAAACACAGCTAGAGGGATCAGCATGGCCAAAACATACCATACAGGATGGAACCTCCATTGAAAAGCTCCGCGAAACAAGTCCCAAACACCTTTCATGCCACTTGATCTCAGAGTGACCAAGACTGCCCCTAGTAGAGGACCTGGAGTCGATAAGATCAACATGACATCAAAAGAGAATCCAGCCAAGACAATCAGAAGCCCACTTAGCCAGGTATAGCCATAGGCTATTACTATGTAGAGTCCAAGGTCAATTGGTATGTTACTGCTCTTGGCGTTCACATTTTGCTCCTCCATTTCTCTTTGAGGCGCATATTCAAAGTTAGACTGATTCATTTCATTATTCACTTCCTTAACTTCTTTGAGTTTCTATTTCTTACAATGATTGATTGAATATTAAATCGTTACAACCCATTGCATTTGAAAAACAGCTGCAAACTGCTTTGGTAAGGACGAAAAACGAACTAATTGGTACTGTTTCTGAATTCCCTCTTCTTACTGATCTCAGAGTTTGGGCACGATTTGGTCTTTCAGTATCTTGATGGTATCTAACCCGTTCTTCAATAGGTCACCAACCATAGGTAGACCTAGAATGAGAATGTCTATTTCGTTCTTGTATTTGGAGAGTTCCTCAACAGCTGACCCTACAGTGCCAGAAATATACTTTGTAAGCATGACATCTAGGACCTTTGGTTTGAGGTCGTCAGTAATCTCTTCGAACAACCAGTGTTGATTCAATAAATCCTTCTTCTTCTCTTCAAAATCATCGCTGTCCATCCCAATGACCGATGTGCAAAGATAGAGTGACCATTTCAATTCATTAAAGCCACGGCCAACCCTATCACATGCTTCTCTCATACGACTTTTCTTCTCTACCAGCTCTTCTGGTGTTTCGGTGTCATAGTTCAATCCGTCGGCATACCGTGCAATAATCTCCTCCATCATCGGAGCTTTCAACTTTTGAGTTCCAATCCATATTGGAATACGAGGTTTCTGTACAGGTTTCGGTAGGAACATGGTTTCTTTGATTCGATAAAACTCTCCTTCAAAGCTTGGTCGCTTTTCTGTCCAGAGGAGATTGATGATCTGAATGGCTTCCCTCAATTGGAGTACTCTTGTCTTTGCGGAAGGAAATGAGTAGCCATATGCTTCATACTCAGACTCCTTCCATCCTGCGCCTATGCCAAATTCTATCCTTCCATTGGACGCATTATCGAGGGTTGCCACAATCTTAGCTAGTTGTGCTGGATTTCTATAGGACTGACAACTAACTATTGTTCCCAACCGAATACGTTCTGTCTGTGGTGTCAATAACGCAAGAAGTGTCCATGCATCATACGCATCTTTCTCTACACTCTCAGGATTTCCAAAGAAGTGGTCCGAAATTGTGAAACTGTAGAAACCAGCAGCTTCTGCAGCCTTGGCAAGGGTTACTATTTCTTCATAGGTATACCCCATCTGAGGTTCGATTTGGATTCCAATCTTCAAACTACCACACACCTATTGATGTACTCATCATTGTGCATGTAATAACTTGTTATGTCTGGGTAACAATAGTTGCCAATCTATTTTCTCATCTAGACAGAAGATCGAACTCAACTCTTGCGAAATTTCTTCTTATGCTTCCTCACACCTTCTGGCCAATCTTCCATTGGTCGATTAAGAGTTGTAGTAAGTTCTACGTAACCAACCTCAAAATTAGACAACTCTTCACATTCGAATAATGGTGTAATATCGAGAGTTTTCAGCTCGTTATCATTGAGCTTTAGGAACTCAAGCTTTTTGCAATTCCTGAGTGGTTCCAGATCAAGTTCTTTGAGTTTCATGTCATCTATCGAAAGAATCTTCAAATCTCGTAACTTCGACAGAGGTTTTAGATCAAGCCTACCGGTTTCATTTCCACCCAAATTCAGTGCATTGAGTTTCTTGCATGATACAAGTGGTGTGAGATCGATACTTCTAATATTGTTTATCTCCAAATCCAGATATTCAAGATTTACACAGGTTGTTAATGGTCCCAAGTCAATCTCTTGTAATCTATTATAGTATAAGATGAGCTCGCGAAGATTATCACTTCCAGCAAGGGGAGATAAATCAATTGTCTTCAATTCATTCATTCCAAGATTGATTCTCTCATATTGGTCCAGATTTTCTATACTTGCCAGACTAATCTCATCAAGATTAGAACGCTCCAAATCTAAAGTCATTAATTCAGGTTCTGTGGACTTCATTCTCGGAATCAGGTATCTAAGTGAGATCTCGATATAGAGATAGAACCATCCCGCCCCACAAGCAATAAATGTTAAGAGGGCCCACATATTCTGGTCAGGGAGTTCCCAACCAAGTTCACCCGAAAATTGCCACACAAATAAACTAACGATTAGTGAAGTAACAACTGCAACAATCCCAACCACTTGGTCGATGTTTATACTCGCCATAAGGGACTTACCTGCATTCAAATATAGTTGAAGACTAATCTCTTTTGTTTTTCTCATTGTATCTATTGCTAGCCGAATCCTATTTATGATGGATTTCTCCAGCGAAAGCTTGCTTTCGACAATTACCGTATCAGTCCCCCGGGACTGACGATGGAGGATTAGTCATTTGGTAGAGTACAACAAGGTCACCGATGAAGTGGTCAACAAACTCACCACGATATGTGGCGAGAAGTACGTAACCACAAGTGAACCACTTCGTCATAGCTATATGGCTCGAGGGATTATGGGTCTCGAGGCTGTCGTTCCAGAGGTCATTGTACGACCTGCAAGCGCTGAGGAAGTTTCCAAGATTCTCATCGTGGCGAACGAAAACCTGAGTCCGGTAACCCCCGCAGCTGGAGGCCTCAGCGGAGGCTTTGCGCTCCCGGCCATTGAGCCTGGTGGAATCTACATGGACATGACTCGGATGGACAAGATGGAGGTCGACACCAAGAACAGAGTCATGGTGGTAGAACCCGGCGTACGGTCAGGTGATGCATGGAGAATATTCAAGACTAAATATCCCGAGTGGGCACCTCCGATACCCGACGGTGCTCCCCCTGCAGCTACAGTACTTGGCGATGCCATCGAGCGAGGATTCTCACTTGTGACTGGTGTCTACGGTCCACAGGCTGACATGATCATGGGCTTGGAGGTGGTTCTTCCAACCGGTGAGATATTCCACACTGGCTCATGGGCATTACCCGGTGCGAAGCCTTTCTATCGCTGGGGTGTTGGTCCGAATCCTGATGGTCTGTTCATGGGTTCTCAGGGTTCTATGGGCATCATCACAAAATGTGCTATCAAGATGGTTCCTCACCCGCACTTCAAAACAGTGGTTGCGTACGGAGGGGAAAGCTGGGATGATGTTGTCAAACCAGCATGGGAGATCTCCAAACATGAGATGGGTATTGCTGAGCGGACTGTCATGGTTCAAGGAGGAAACTACGAGCTCGTCATGACCCGCTGGCCCAAGGAGAATGTCCCCATCGATTACGACTTCTACAAGAAGATTGGTGTTGACAAGAAGTGGATGAATTACGAGTGCTGGGCATGGAGCCAAGAAGAGTTGGATGAAACTCTCGATGGTATTGATAAGATCTACAAGGACTATGAAGTCCGAGAGAAGAGAGTGACTCCCAAGCAAGATCTTCATCCAAAGCAGGTAGCTTCGCGCCTAAAGAAGCCAAACAAGATTGCTGTTCCGTATTCTCTCTGGCAGGCTGGATTCCTGTTCATCACTTGGTATTGCCCCTGGCTTGAGAGCAGCAAGATGATGGAGGAATACTGCGCAGCCATGGCCGACCATGGGTTCCCTGAAACTATGTGGGTCGCATCCATCGACCATGCACGACAGGCGATTGTGATGCCTATCCTTTGTTTTGACTGGACTGAACCCGGCATCATGGAGAAGATACGGGAGTTCAATCTTGAAACAACTAAGAGCTTCTTGAAGAAGGGTTGGCTCAATTATCGACCCGATCCATTCGTCCATGCTCCTGAAACCTTCACAAAAGCCAAGGAGTACTACAGGATGCTTGTAAAATTCCGAAAGGTGTTGGATCCAAACTTGATTCTACATCCTGGAAGATTAGCCATACCTTGGGGGAGTGTAACCGACCTTCCCAACCCACTGAAGGAGTGAAACCAAAATGCGAAATATCTTACGTAACGTAACCACTATAAATGCCTATGATACAGGGAGGGACGATTGAGATGACAAGTCTGGAAAATCTTCGCAGAATCAACGCACGCTGTATCCACTGTCGTGCATGTCAGTATGCTTACTCTGGTGAGCCTGACAAGGAAGGTGAAACCGAGGAGTACACCGGTATGCTTCAGGGTTGTCCTGCTGGGATCTATTATGGCTGGGAGGGATACTTCAACTCTGGAAAGCAATGGATGGCTCGTGCTTTTCTAAACAATGAGATTCCTGCAAGTCAGGAACTCCTTGAAGTGGCCGAGGCCTGCACGACCTGCGGTATGTGTGAGACCCAGTGTCCTAACTATATCGATACTGTGCATGTGACAGAAGAGCTGAGAGCTGCCATCATTGATGCTGGGGTCGAACCTCTGCCAAAACATGCGAAGTTTGGTGAAATGGTAAGCGATGAGAACATGAGGAATCCTTACAAAGAAGCACGAAGTGACCGAACAAAATGGGCTCAAGATAAGTATGCAGACAATATCGACAAAGACGTCAAGATTGGATACTTTGTGGGATGCACAGGTGCTTATCGGCAGCAACATGTCGCTGACAAGACCGCCTCAATTTTGAAGAAACTTGGAGTGGACTTTACAATCATCTCGAGCGAAGTCTGTTGTGGCTCGCCAATTTTGAGGACTGGCCAGAAAGCAGTATTCAATGATGTGATGGAGAAGAATCTAGAGATCTTCAAGGACTTCGACCTCTTGCTCTTTTCGTGTGCTGGGTGTTACAAGACCATTAGAAATGACTATCCACGCCTTAGCGGGAAACCACTACCCTTCAAGACACGGCACACTGTCGAGTATGTTTATGACCTCCTACAGGAAGGCAAGTTGAAAATCAACAAGTCTTACGACAAGAAGATCACCTGGCATGACCCATGTCACAGCGTTCGCCACGTAGGTATTGCGATTGAGAAGGATATTCTCAACAACTCTAAGAACTGGCTTCTCGATAGCAGAGCCGCTGAGAAGGCTAAAGAAGCGCACTATGAGATTCCACGAGTGGTTTTGAAGGCGATTCCAGGACTAGAGCTACACGAAATGTACAGGATTAAAGGCAACTCCTTCTGTTGCGGTGCTGGTGGAGGTGTGAAGGCACAATTCCCAGACATGGCTTTGGCAACTTCAAAAGAGCGTCTGAAAGAGGCTGCATCCACTGGTGCTGAGGTCTTGATGACTTCCTGTCCCTTCTGTATCACTAATTTCAATGACGGCATAAAGTCATTGAAGAAGGAAGAGGAAGAGACTGGAAAGGATCTCTCAAATCAAGGCTCAAAGCTAAAAGTCGTAGAGCTACTCGAAGTTCTAGACGAGCTGCTTTAGTTGTTAATTTGCTGCGGAGGTATTTCTCTGCAGCAAAATTCTTCTTTTTCCTAGGACGGCTGAAACCGATGCAAGAACCTTCAGAACCTGTCATGGTTGAAAGATATAATCCTGAATGGGCATCTTGGTTTGAAAAGCTGAGCACCTTTTTCCAATCCAAGCTGGACCACTATGTTGTACGAATAGAACATGTTGGTAGTACATCAATTCCAGGAATGATTGCAAAACCCATAATCGATTTTGACGTTGTCATTCGTATGCCCGATTTTGATGAGGTACGAAGTTGTCTTGAAAATATTGGTTATGTTCACGAAGGTGACCTTGGGATTCCAGAGAGAGAAGCATTTGCACTGACTAACTTGAAACTCAAGGAAGAACTCCCTCCCCACCATCTCTATGTTTGCGATATCAATAGTAAAGAATTGCATCGCCATATTGCATTCAGAAACTATTTACGAACTCATCCAGACGATGCTACTAAGTACTCTGAGATTAAGGTCCAGCTAGTTAAGAAACACTCGAGAGACCGTACTCTGTATATGGATGGGAAAGACCATTTGGTCAAAGAGCTCCTTGAGAAAGCGTTAGAATGGGCAAATGGAGTGTGATTATTTCTCCTTCAGGACAACTGCAAGCAGAATCATTACGTCAACAACTATGGCAAGCAATAACAGAGGTGGCAAGAAACTACTAGTAAGATCCGCCAGATATCCAACTGCAATTGGTCCGATAAAACCTGCACATTCGCCAATCGAAAAGAAAAGCCCACTGGCTATTCCTGTCTTTTCAGCTCCAACACCGGGAAGGTCCATCATGACCACTAACATAAGTGGCATCATCGCCCCACTCACTATTCCATAAATGACTAGGGACATTAGAAGAGTCAGACAACAAGAAATCCCTACGATGTAAATGCAAGTGCCTTCAACTAACAATGATGCAATAATTATCGGCCTTCTTGAACCAGCCACACTAATACCTGGGATTATTGCACTTCCGATAAGGCCGACCCATGTTGGAACCGATGCAAAAATTCCCGCATCGATGGGGCTCATTCCTTTTGCCTCTAGTATTGTGGGAAGCCAGTTCCCGAATCCGTAGAAAACAAGAAATGTGGTTGATCCTATGAGTGCAGCTAACCAGACATCTCTATGGCTTAAGAGAGATGAAATCTCTCTGCGGAACTGAATCCTCCCATTTGATTGCACCGAACTTCTATCCGACTCACGAGCGAGTAGAATCCACGCACACATGATTCCTAATCCTATAAGTCCATAAAACGAAAACACGTTCCTCCATGTTCCTACCGTAGGGAGGACTAGTGAGTTGGTTAATGCCAAAGCCGAAGCAGAGCCGACAGCAGCTCCAGTCATATAAATTCCTGAAGCCAATCCACGCTCCCTCCCCTCGAAAGTTGATGCCACCACCTTCGCCAGACCAACTGATACCGTAGGACCTCCTATACCAAACAAAAGCACGACGAAAAACAGGGTTGTGAAATTGAAGACCACAGACCGTAGGATTGCTGATGCTGACATCAAGAATAGTCCTAGAGCAATCATCCTTTTCTGTCCGACACTGTCGATGCCCACACCTACGGGGACAGAAAGGGGAATATACATCAATATGACACTTCCGAGGATAATTCCCATCTCAGAGTATGTCAACGACAAATCTGCGGTTATTACGTTCACAAGAGGTGGGATTGAGGAAAGTATCAATCCAAATGCGAAATAGACAAGCCAAACAAGGGCAAGGATGACCCACCGATACTTAGAATGCTGTGGTCGATGTGTGTCAGTCGTCATGCTTTATATCCCCTGCAACAAGGTGGTCTAGATGTATTGATTTTGTCTGAGAGTGTATCCATGTATTAGTTATTCCTACTCCATTAGTTGTGAGTAAGAGGAGAGCATTTTTCAATCTCGCTTTACAAGTTTCTCAGGGTCTTAGTATGAGTATAAAATTCGGAGTCCATTTTGAACCTCTGTTTGGTTTTGACTATAGAACAATCGAAGAAATCACATTGTCTGTTGAAAAACTAGGATTTGATTCAGTATGGACATGTGATCATTTCTTCAAGGATAAAGACTCAATTTCCACAAACAGTCTTGAGGCATGGACCTTACTTACTGCACTTGCAGTGAAGACATCTACAATGCAGATTGGCGTTCTGGTCACTTGTAACTCATACCGTCATCCAGCGCTTCTAGCAAAGATAGCTGCAACACTAGACATGATTTCCAATGGACGCATCATTTTTGGTATTGGAGCCGGTTGGAAAAAAGTGGAATATCACGCCTATGGGTATAGATTTCCCTCACCTAAGGAACGCATGGACCGACTTGAGGAAGCCCTTCAAGTAATCTTAGCGTTGTGGACCAAAGACCGGGCAACCTTCGAGGGAGAATTCTACAGGCTAGCAGATGCAGTGTTTGCTCCAAAACCTTTACAGAAACCATATCCCCCAATCCTCATAGGTGGACATGGAGAAAAACGGACACTTAGGATGGTCGCAAAATATGGGGATATGTGTAATTTCTCTCCCTGGGGACCAAACAGACTTGAACATTTATTGAATGCACTGAAACAGCACTGTGCCGATCTGGGTCGGGACTATGATGACATCACCAAGACCTTTCTCGGTTATTGCTGCATCACTAATGATGAAGATGAGATTCTAAGTTTCAATAAGAAGCGAGCATTTGAACAAGGAATCTCAGTGAAACAGTATCTGGAGAAACAATCATCTCTGCCCGGAGCTTGGGCGGGGTCAATTGATGAGGTGGCAGCGCAATATGAACATCTGGTCAAAATGGGATTCACACACTTTCAGATACAATTCTCTTATGGACATGAAATAGAGATGAGTGAGAAGTTTGCTAAACAGGTGATTCCGAAGATCTCACATCACTGAACTACTATCTCCAACGGGTGTGAGACTCTCGGAACACCTCCCCTTCGTGCTTGTTCTCCCATTTTCGCTCTTTTCTTGGGTCTCCTCTATCGATACATATTCCTCCTAGTACAAGGAATAGGCTTCCGAATCCAAGGACAAAGCGTAATGAACTCCACTGAGTGAGCTCAGAAATGAACTCTGAGGAGATAGGTTGATTCAGGGTAAAATCTAGAAACTGAATTTGCTCTGGTTCGTTGTCAATATAGCGAGTCCCATAAACTGTCACGTTATAGATTCCCTCTGGCAGATTTGTACTGCGTATCAACCTCCCATTGTAATCAAAGTCTTCCGCAATTGCGTCAATGATTATCGCTCCGATGGCACTACCCTCCTGGGAAAAAGTGACATTGACCTCCAGTCGTTCATTTGATTCCAAGGAATCGATTATTCTTATTTGGACATCTGCATCATAGGCACCTGCTTCGTCCACTCTGAAGGTGCCTTGGTAAGGTAACTGGTTGGTGATCTGATTTGGGCCATGATACGCTTTCATTGGATAAGGCGCATAGACCATAGCTACGAATAATGTGATGGTAAACACAAGACTTGGAAGAAGGAGAGGTTTTCTCCACATCATACTCATCCTGAGATTACCTGATAATACTCCTCTCCAGACTGCTATTGCCATCACACCCGCGGTTGTTGTAAGTGCAATTAACAATAAGATTGTCAGACTATCCAATGCAGCTCCTATTCCAGTCACCCTCTATCTTAGGTTAACATACCTTCGAATGAATATCAACCTTTGTCAATTCAGCTGAGTGATTTAGATACAAGGAACTCAATATTGTATTATGGTTGGGTTGAAGTTTCATCCTGACCAGTTTATTCAATGACTCATTTCGCTAAGATAGATTATATCTCACATCTTAGAATGTGAATTCCTCACCTTCTTTCAAAGCAACGAACTTTGTGTCAAGGTCAGCTATTCTCTTTTTGAATTCATCAACGCTCTTGTCCCAGGTATGCATCGGGATTGCCACCTTTGGTTTGATGATTCTAGTTGCCTCAGCTGCATCCTTGTTGTCCATTGTATAGGTGTCGCCGCTTGGGAGAAGTGCGATATCAATGTCACCTAAGTCCTTCATTTCCGGTATAACATCCGTATCTCCTGCAAAGTAGATCGTCTTTCCCTCTAGTTTGATTAGGTAACCTACTCCAAATCCCTTTGGATGAAATGGATTTCCAGGCGAGCGAAATCGCTTCACATTATATGCATGAACCGCTTTTACATCGACACCATTGAATGTGGACTCATCTCCTGGTTTCAGTGACTTGAACGCATAATCGAGTTTTTCACCACAGTTCTCGGGTGCTACAACAATTGTGTCATCGGTGCGTACTTCATTGATGGCCTCAGGGAACAAATGGTCATTATGAGAATGTGTAACGAGTACTACTGTTGCAGGTTCTAACTTATCTGGAACCTTCTTTCTTAATTGCTTTGGGCGGTAAAGATCAATATAGATTACCTTGTTTTCAGTCTTGATTTGAAAACTAGCATGACCCAACCACCTGATTCTTACTCCCATTTTTATCACTACAGAATATATATCCAAATTCTCACATAACTGATTTGTTATGAACTTTGGAGATTTAATCTTACTTCTCA
Source organism: Candidatus Thorarchaeota archaeon (assembly GCA_048882965.1). GTDB lineage: Archaea > Asgardarchaeota > Thorarchaeia > Thorarchaeales > Thorarchaeaceae > SMTZ1-45. Next base: position 13,693 of record JBHLRC010000013.1, on the reverse strand, counting down.
ATCATTGTGTTATTATTGAAAGGTCGCTTCTATCGTACAAGAACCAAATCAACCAAAGCCATCCAATCCCTGTGAATGCAGTCGTTATTTCGGGGATTGCATTACCTGTCCAGAAGGGGAATACACCACCGAACCATGAGGTCCACATGTATATCGAGAAGAATGGCAGAATGATAGAGATAAGAGAAAACCACCAGAACTTCCGGAATCTTAAGAAACCTAATCCAACAAACCACATTGCGAATGGAAAACTTCCAAAGAACCCTACCGAAACATAGTAGTGAATGGTCCCTGCATTCTCTGAAAGGACACCTATTGCTATGAGAAATACGAGCGCTATAAAGAAGGGGATCAGCCCCAACTTCGTAGGTAGGTCCTTGATAGCTCTAACAAAACAATACGTGAAAATAAGCAGAAGAAGCCCAGTGAGAATGAGACCTGCATTGAACACAATAGCAGCAAATAGACCATTGTCATAATTCCCAAGGTCGCTCAGTGCATTTCCATCCCATGTGAACCAAGAAAGGGAGAGCACTATTGCTATAGATATGGTCACTAGTGCGATTATGGGTCCAATTATTCCCAGTATCCCAGGAAACCGTCTTGAAGGACAATTCTCGTTGGTTGCCATGAGTCTGGCTGAATCAATCCTCCTATTTAGTTCTCGGTAAGATGTTCTTTACTGACGAAGTTTAAAACCTCTCCCTACTTCATCTGTCTTAGTATCAACCAAGTCGAGGAATTAAGATGTCCGAAGTGCCAACTTGCCCTTATTGCGGAGCGCCTGTCCATACAGACAAGATGATGGACTACGATAACAAGATCAAACTCCGATGCAACAACTGCGGTGGATATTTTGAATTCATGCCAGGTTTCGGAGCGTTCTCTTTGCCTGAGACTGAACGTGGAGGAAGAGTAAGGCAAGAGGGATCCGCATTCCGGCCTCACTATGAAGTGTATGAGAGTGATACTCCTTATGGATTTGAACAGGATCAAGTCCAGCAGAGTGGAGGTGGCGCTTGCTGTGGGGTGCTGCTTTGCCTATGTTGTGTCCTCCCAATAATACTGTTCATCTTTTCCCTCATCCTGGGATTTGGGTGGTTATGGTCTTGGTTCTAGGAATGTGATACAAAATGCCTGAGCATCCAGTCTGTCCTGTTTGTGACCACAAGTTGGAAGATTCAGTCCCTGACTCACTCGATGGACCTATCAGAATCAAGTGTCCTTTCTGCTCGCAGCTGTACGAATACGACCCGCAGACTGGATCTGTCCCCATAGATGATGACCTAGGAATAACCGTGACAAAAGGTATTCTTGGACCACATATTGTAACTGGAGGTCCTACTGTAGAGGATGATATTTCCCTCTCTCGCGCTCTGTTCATAGGTGCGGCTTGCTGTTGTACTCTGGTAATTATTATACCAGTAATTGTATCATTGATACTCTCCCTCTTTTGATGAATCTCAGAACTCTCCATGGTCAAAGATAAAAGGCATATTGCTGCTGACCCGCTTGACTACACAGGATATTCATTATCAGGTGAATGCATTTGACAGAGGCTGAAGTTGAAGACAAACGCATCACACTCGCAGAGGCTGCGAAAAAGGTATCTGATGGTGATGGTCTATTCTGGGGTGGATTTGGCTACCAACGACCTCCCATTGCATTTTCGCACGAACTCGTCAGACAGAAGAAACGTAACCTCACTGTCTACACATGTGGCTCTGAAGTAGACCTAGAGATTATGGCTGGTGCTGGTGTTGTAAATAGGTATGAAATCGCTTTCTCAGCAATAGAGGCTCTAGGTCTCTCAAATAACATTCGACGCAGAGTTGCTGAGGGTGTACTTCAAGTGGAGGATTATACCAATCTTGCTATGGCTATGCGTTTTCTTGGCGGGGCGCTTAATGTACCATTCATGCCCCTGAGAAGTATGATGGGCACCGACATGGTTCGTCTTTCACGATATCGTGGAGACAATAAGCTCAAGGTCATCGACTGCCCATTCACTGGACAGAAGCTCACTGCTGTCCCTTCATTACAGCCTGATTTTAGTATCGTACATGTTCAACGAGTTGACAAAACCGGTAACGCTCAAATCGATGGAATAGTAGGAGAGGACATTGAAGGGTCTCGTTGCGGTAAGAAACTCATCGTGTTAGCTGAAGAGATTATTGATGAGGAAGAAGTAAGGACTCGACCTGATCAGACAAAGATACCGGCCATGTATGTTGACCATGTCGTTGTCTTACCTTTCATAGCTCATCCGATGATGGCACATGGCTATTATGACTATGACCTCGAGCATCTGATGATGTTTCACAAGTTGACTCGGACTGAGGAAGGATGGCAAGAGTATCTTAATGGTTACATACTTGGTGTCGAAGACCATTACGGGTATCTCGACCTTGTAGGATGGCAACGGTTGCAAGAACTCAGGGCAAGGAAACCTTGGGGGTACTAACAATGGTTGAATATTCCAAAACAGAATTTCTTATCGCGTGTGCTTCAAGTCATGTACGTGATGGTGAGAATGTCTTTGGAGGGACTGGGATGCCTCTTCTTGCGGCATTATTAGCAAAGGAAACCCACGCTCCTCGATCGAACCTCATCTCGGAAGCTGGTTTCATTGATGCCCGTCCCCGAGAGGTTCCTCTATCAGTTGCTGACACTCGATATTATTATGGTTGCTCAGCTTCGATAGGTCTGATTGAAACCTTAGGCTTCCTACTTCAAGGAGGTCGAATTGATGTTGGTTTCCTCGGAGCAGCTCAGATTGATGAGCATGGGAATCTGAATACAAGCTATATTGGTCCCTATGATAAACCCAAAGTCAAACTCCCGGGAAGCGGAGGAGGTAATGATATTGCATCATCTGCGAAACGACTCATTGTCATGATGTCTCATGATAAACGTAAATTTGTGAAAGAACTCGACTACATGACTTCACCTGGACATCTTGAAGGTCCAGGGTCTCGGGAGAAATGGTCAATGGTAGGTAATGGTCCTCAAATCGTCATTACTGACATGTGTCAGATGGACTTCGCCCCTGACTCTCTGAAGATACGCCTAAAATCAGTTCATCCGGGCTACACAGTTCAAGACATAGTAGATAATGTGATGTTCGACCTGATAGTCCCTGATGATGTTCCCACTACTACGGAACCAACTCAGGAGCAGATAGACATAATGCACAAGCTCGATCCGCATGGAATTTACCTTGGAAAAGGTGAATGATTTCTGGAGATTTGACTGTCTTGAGTAAATTGGACCTTGACAAGTTTGAGGCGGTCATATTTGATTTGGACTCAACTCTGATTGACACACATCGTTATCCAATAGTCGCAATTCATTGGCTACTAACAAAATTAGGGATTGAATCTGAGGAAATCATGGCTTCTTATCTTCGCAATCTTGTCACAAGATACAGGAAAGCTATCCAAGAAATCGTGGAAGGCGCTCCTTACCGTTCAGCGTATGAAATTGTCCACACTGCTATGAAGCAAAGTCTGGGTGACATTAATCAAAGGGCTAATTCACCTCTTGTAATGGAAGCAGCGAATAGATTCAAAGATCTCCACATTGAACTATCAACACCTAATGATAGAGTCAATGATATTCTCAATGATCTGGAAAGAAAGGGACTCAAATTGGGAGTTCTATCGAACGCATTTGCAGGAAATGCAAGAATCATACTATCAAATCTTGAGTTGGACCATTATTTCTCATCCATTGTAGATTGTGGAGATGTCAGCGCATTCAAGCCAATGGCTGCACCTTTCGAGAGAGTGCTGAAAGACCTAAAGACTGAACCCTCCATAGCTCTCTACATCGGTGATGAGTACTATGCCGATGTGGTAGGCGCTAAATTGTTAGGGATTACTACTGTCTGGATAAACAACCGTGGTGTGTCTTTAGAGGATCAAGTGGCAAAATATGGTGCCAATACCACACCAGACTTTGTATTGAATTCCATTTCCGAATTTGCGGAGTTGTATTAGATTATTAGTGCAACAAAACAAATCTTTCTGGGCAACAGATACCCACGCAACAAACATATATTCCGGCAGAAAGAGTTCCTCTTAGCACAGCACTGTAGAGAAAGGAGTAAGAGAACTATGAGTGATGACAAGGACCAAAGTGATCCAGCACAGGCTCGGTCTGATTTGATTGAGATTCTGAGTCACGACCCAGAAAATACTGAGGCCATTGTCACAATCATCCGTAATGAACTCGCTGATCTCAAAGATGGTGAGGCAGTCACTAATGCGCTCAAAACAGCAGCAGAGTCTTCCAATGTTGACGCAGGTGCTCGTGATAATGTATTATACTGGTTGACTGAAACTACTCCTGATGTGCGCCAGATGATTCTTGTTCAAACCATTGAGGAACTCCTTGGTATGCCTCAATGCAAGGATGCGACAATGAAGGCATTGAGTCAAATCTCAACAGAAGAGAATGTCAAGATGGTTATGGAATGGGTTGAGAGGAAGATACTCAAACTGCATCAAGCAATCTATGTCCTTCTTTATCCTGATTCATCAGCAACTCTGAAGTGAAACCATCATAGATTTGGCATGTATTTTTTCACATATTTCTCCCAATCGGGCTCCAATTCTAGGACTTTCTCTACACACTGTTTGGCTTCTTTCTTCTGTCCCAGTTTATAGTGTAGCTTTGCCTTATGGAACCAGGCTTTTGCGTAGTTGCCATCTATCTTTATTGACTCTTCATATGCCTTCAAAGCTTCTTTATCTTCGCCCTTTGTTTCATGGATTCGTGCAATGCTGAACCAGTCGAATTGTGTTCTCTCATCAATTTCTGCTGCCATTAGGAGTTTTCCTCACATTCACTCTTGTTTGAAGACTAATAACTGTGAAGTCCTTCTCGCACAACCAACTGATAAGATTGTCCCTTCTATGAATCCTTAACAAAGCATTGTAAGCATCCATAAAGCTTTAAATCAACAAAAGGCCTCTCATAGTCCCTATTGAAACTTGTTTTCATGTTTGCCATGTAAGGGTCATTATAAATACATAATTTCACGCCTTGATTAGGTGAATAATCTGAAGAATCTTCACAGATTGATAATTGGAATGTTCCTTATGGTTGCCTTAATAGGTACCATGAGTACAACTGCAACCGCAATGGGTGACGGAATGGATCGCCCAATGGATCGACCCCAGCCAGGAATGCCTGATCATTCTCGAATGAGTGACGGATCAGTTTGGATTAACACTGATGTTATCACCATCATGGCTGATGATGACATGCCTCATTTTCATTTTTGGTATACTTCTGATGAAAATGGTTCTCACGCCCGCTTCTCTACAAGCTATGTTATGATAGCTGAGTTCGAGGATTCAAACGGTGACGGAGCTTATCAAACAAATGAAACCCTCTACTTCGCTCCACTTTCTGCTTTCGAGTGGACTCTAACGACTGGGGATGTAGTTGAAGGTGATGTTACAACTGAAGTGTGGTTGAAATACACCAAGTCCGGTGTGAGAAGTTCAATGATGCCTGACATGCCTCTCGCATCTCTAGAAGGTATGGGCGACATTCAACGATTCTCTGATGTGACAATTCAGATATGGGCTCACATATACCTTGACGACTACACTGGCGAGGTTACTGATGATCATGGTGTTCAATTCAACTATACAGTTGTTGGAAGGTCTGAGTTGAAGATGGATATAGAAATTGGTAATTTTCCATTCAGTAGCGAGAACTCAAGTGTAACAATTGAAACTCTCCAGAGAGAAAATGAAGCTATAGGTAATCAGTTCGTACACCGTCACAGAATTGAAACTCGAGAGAGATTCCGCAATGTCACTATGGATTCTGATATGAATTGGACCACAACAGGTGGTAATGAATCTCGCTTTGAACGAATGGATGGAACCAATTGCCAGAGTCTGAATTTCTTTGATAGCGAAACAGGACTCGCTCAAGGATTCTTCAATTGGTTGGATACAGCTGTCATAACTTGGCCCGGTGGAGAAACAGAGGCGGTGGATGTTGTAGCATCCTATGCTCCCCGAGGTAATGGGGTGTCTGTCTATCTTGCTTATCCCTATTTCGACGATGGCAGTATATTGCATGACCCTTCAATAGGTCTCTATCCTGATGGAGCCCCATCTATCGGTCCTTCAATCGATGTCGTGCTTATTGCTGGCATCGGCGTTGTTGCACTACTTGCAATACTTGTTGTATTTGTCCGGAAAAAATAGCTCTCTCGTAATACATTAGGGTAGTGGTAGTTAGCCACTACCCACCCTCTATACACTAAGCGAAGTCTTATGAATACGTAAACTTGAATCTATAGATAGCGAAAACCTGCTGTAATTTGAATGTGGTGTGAAACAGTGCGACGAATATTATTTGCAATAGCTGTATTTGCAATTGCATCAATGCTGTTCATACCAGCTCAAGGTGAGTTTCAACTTGCTCAATCAGGGGATGTCATTCTTGACCCTGTGGAAATTAGGGCTATTCTGACACAAGAAGGTGTCACATTAATTGGTCTTCGAGCAAGGGCAATCAATCAGGGATCAACAAGTGTTGATATTCTATCATTTCGAATTGAATCTCTTGAAATTGTGTTGTTGGAAGCGACTGCTAATGGTACTACAGTGACAGCAACTTCAACACTTCAGGAGAGATATACGGAAGTAGCTCTTATTCTCACAACGCCGCTGGAAGAGAATGACACTGTTTGGGTTGAACTTGAGCTTGAGGCAACAGATCTTCAATCAGACCCTGTAGTTGGTCTTGATCCAACTACACTCTATGGCGATTTTTCTTTCTACATTCGCCCAACTCCCGAATTTGCGAATTTCACGTTCACGGCAGTCCTTCCTCGAGATGCTGTATTGTCACGCAATTCCGCCGTACCTTTGTTTCCTTCTCCTGACTCCAACTTCACTGATGGGTCCTCACTTGCATTTGTCTGGTTCAGGGATTCACTACTTATTGGTCAAGAGATTGCCTTCACAATTAGATATCAGTTTCCAAATACTCAATCTAGCACTGTCGGGTCCTTCTTAGTCGGGTCGATTGTTATTGCAATGTTGGGTATCATGGTTGGTATAGTTATTACCATCGCTGGTCCTAGGTTCTATCATCGTCTCAAAAGAATCGGCTCGGTCAAGTTTGTCGGTGTCACTACTGAAGAGGAGGAGGTTCTAAAGGTAATTAGACAGAAGGGTGGCTCCTGTCCTCAGAAAGACCTCTATACTGAATTTGACATGTCACAGGCGAAAGTAAGTCTTATTCTTAACAATCTAGAGGAACGTGGTCTTGTTCGTCGATTCCGTGAGGGCCGTGAGAATGTTGTCCATATCATGGAAGAATGACACGCATAAAATCAACGCCTTTATATCACACTCAAGTCCTTCTCCACACGAATCATCAACCTGAGGTGGGTTCTTGAGTTCGTCCAAGAAGATTCGTGTACTTGTAGCAAAACCCGGATTAGATGGCCATGATAGGGGTGCCAAGATAGTCGCCCGTGCGTTAAGGGATGCAGGGATGGAGGTGATATACACTGGCCTCCGCCAGACACCAGAGATGGTGGTCAGAGCTGCTCTTGACGAGGGTGTTCATTGTATAGGTCTCAGTATCCTAAGTGGAGCACACAATGCTCTGTTTCCAAAGGTAATGGAGCTTCTGAAAGAAGAAGGTGCGGATGACATCCTTGTGGTCGGTGGTGGCATCATTCCTGAGGATGATATCCCTGATTTGAAGAAGGCTGGAATTGCGGCAATCTTTGGTCCTGGGACCCCTCTTGATGAGATTATCGAGTACATCAAGGCTAATGTCAAGCTCTGATTCTATTGAAGTGAGGAATTAGCTGTGTCTGTAGCTGACCTCGTCAAGGGAGTTTTGAATGGTAAACGAAGAGATCTTGCTCGTCTAATCTCTTTGATAGAAGATGAGGATGCAGATGCCTCTGAGGCGCTCAGCCAATTGTATAAACACACAGGTAAGGCCCATATCATTGGTGTGACTGGTCCTCCTGGATCTGGTAAGAGTTCACTCGTCACTAAACTTACAGCAGAATTCAGAAAGCGTGAGAACACAATTGGTATAGTCTGTGTGGATCCTTCAAGCCCTTTTACAGGCGGTGCACTCCTAGGTGACAGGATTAGGATGCAAGAACATAGTCTCGATAAAGAGGTCTACGTGCGGTCCATGGGGACTCGTGGGCACCTTGGTGGTCTTGCAAGAGCTACTTCTGGAGCTGTTCGAGCTATTGATGCATTTGGAAAGGACATCATATTTGTTGAAACTGTTGGTGCTGGTCAGGCTGAGGTTGAAGTGATTGACATTGCACAAACAGTCATAGTCACCGATGTGCCGGGGAGCGGTGACGATATTCAGGCCATCAAAGCAGGAATTATGGAGATTGCAGATATTTTCGTTGTCAATAAAATGGATCTTGATGGGGCAGATAAAAAAGTCACAGAGATCAATGCAATGCTGGATATTGACCCCCGAGAAAAACCTTGGCGACCGCCAGTCTTGCTAACTAACTCCAGAACGGGAGATGGCATACCTGCACTTGCTGACAAGATACTAGAGCATCTACAATTCCTCAAAAAAAGTGGTCTATTGGAGAAGAAGGGACTGAAGAGGAGTCGTGATGAACTTCAGGAGTTGATGAGGTACAAACTTACACGTGAATTGTACCAGAAGTTGGAAGGACAACCAGAGTATGAAGCAGCCATCAAGAAGATTGCATCTCGAAAAGAAGACCCCTACAGTGTAGCCGAGCGGTTGATAGCTGAATTTCTGTTTAGCGAGAGTAGGTGAGTATAATGGGAGATGACTCAAAGCTCCATAAATCCATGAAGAAATGGGAGGATGAAACAGTATCTAAGACCATCAAAAGGTTCCCTGAACGAGAGGAACACTTTGAAACTATCTCCGGAATTCCGATGAATCGACTCTACACTCCATTAGATTTGAAGGACATGAACTATGAGAAAGACCTCGGATTCCCAGGTGAATACCCCTTTACGCGTGGAGTTCAGGCTACAGGTTATAGAGGTCGCTTTTGGACCATGCGGCAGTATAGTGGGTTTGCCACAGCTAAGGAAACCAATCAGCGATTCAAATTCCTACTAGAGCAGGGACAGACAGGTCTCTCGATTGCATTTGATTTGCCCACTCAGATTGGATATGACTCTGATGACCCATTAGCTCAAGGTGAAGTTGGCAAGGTGGGAGTGGCCATCGATACACTTGCTGATATGGAAGTTCTGTTTGATGGTATACCTCTTGATAGAGTAAGCACGTCAATGACCATCAACGCTCCAGCAGCTATTCTATTGGCGATGTACATTGCTGTAGCTGAGAAACAGGGAGTTCCCATGGATAAACTCAGGGGAACAATTCAGAATGATATCCTGAAAGAGTACGTCGCCCGTGGAACGTACATCTTTCCACCAAAACCCTCAATGAGGCTTATTACTGACACCTTCAAGTTCTGTAGCCAAAACATGCCTCTCTGGAATACTATCTCAATTTCAGGTTATCACATTCGAGAGGCTGGTTCAACAGCTGTCCAAGAGGTTGCATTCACACTGGCTGATGGCATCGCATATGTCCAAGCGGCTCTTGATGCAGGTTTGGATGTTGATGATTTTGCTTCAAGGCTCTCATTCTTCTTCGGCTCACACAGTGATTTTCTTGAGGAGATTAGTAAATTTAGGGCAGCCCGTAGATTATGGGCACGTATAATGCGTGAACGTTTCAGTGCAAAGAATGACAACTCCTGTAGAATGCGATTCCACACCCAGACAGCTGGCTGTACATTGACCGCACAACAACCTGACAACAATGTTGTTCGAGTTACCCTTCAGGCTTTACAAGCAGTATTAGGAGGGACTCAGTCTCTTCACACGAACTCAAGGGATGAGGCACTCTCACTACCAACTGAAGACTCTGTTCAGATTGCATTACGGACTCAGCAGATTATAGCACATGAGTCGGGAGTCAGTGACACGATTGACCCACTTGCAGGATCCTATTACATTGAGAGTCTTACAGATACTATTGAAACGAAGGCTATGGAGTATATCGAGAAGATTGACAGTATGGGTGGAGCTCCAGTCGCTATTGAGAAGGGCTTTATACAACGTGAGATTAGTGATGCGGCTTATCAGTTCCAGAAGAGTGTTGATGAAACAAAGAGAGTAGTTGTGGGTGTGAATAAATTCACAGTAGATGAAGAATCACAGTTTGACTATCTACGAATAAATCCTCAAGCTGAGGAGGAACAATTGAATGGCCTCAAGAACATTCGTTCAAAAAGAGATGAAAAACAAGTCGCACATAAATTGGCAACCTTACGTGATGTTGCTAAAAGTGATGACAACCTCATGCCTTCAATTCTCGAGGCTGTGAAAGTATATGCGACATTGGGTGAGATATGTGGGGTTTTGCGTGACGTCTTTGGTGAGTATAAAGCACCAGATATTCTATGAAGGAGCGACCAAAAGATGAATGTGGAGAAAATAGATCATATCGGAATTGCTGTTGATAGCATTGAGAAATGGCTTGGATTCTATAGAGATGTTCTTGGTTTAGAATATGGGGGTTCAGAGGAAGTAGCGGAACAAAAGGTCCGTGTTGCCTTCTTGAAAATCGGTGAGAGCAATATTGAGCTACTCGAACCAACATCGGACGACAGCCCAATTGCCAAGTTCCTTGAGAAACGAGGTGGTGGTATCCATCATATTGCTATCAGGGTGGATGATATTGATGCCGCATTAGCACGTCACCGAGAGGCAGGAGCAAAACTGATTGATACTTCGCCTCGTGTTGGTGCCCATGACATGCACATTGCATTCATTCATCCCAAGACATCAGGTGGGGTACTTGTAGAACTTTGTCAGAAACCTCCCGATTCAATCAAATGAGTAATTGAAATATGTAAACCTTATCTGAGTATTTTTCTAGTAGTATTGCACTTAGGAGGTGCGTAGAAAGTGTCTAGAAAAGACCCACTGACACGCTACGAATACTATCGAAAAGCCCGGAGTCATGAGGCAAACGGTGAGTATGAAGACGCGCTCAAAGCCTATGACAAGGCTATAGAGATGAGCAACACATATGCCCATGCATGGTTTTACAAGAGTCGACTTTTGTATCGAATGGAAAAGTATGGCGAGTGCATCGGTTGTGCTGAAAAAGCTCGTCAATTGGAACCAACTTGGAATGATCATATCACGAAAATGATTGAAGATGCAAAGAAACGTCTTTAGTGCTACTTGAGTAATCGCTCAAGAGCAGTAACAACTCTATCAAGGTCTTCTCTTTCGACCATTCTATTCAAGACCATTCTAGTCCTTGTACCATAGCCTCCATAGACCTTGATGTTCTCCTTTGCAAGCTCCTCTGCTAGTTTCATCTGACTTATCTTCAGATTTTGAAGCCCAAGGAACAAGATGTTCGTATCTGGTTCTTCCACGACAAGATTTGGAATGCCTTTGATTTTATTATACAGTAGTTTAGCGTTATCATGGTCATCTTTGAGTCTACCAACCATCTTCTCGAGAGCCACGATTCCTGGTGCTGCGATTATTCCCGCTTGACGCATTCCACCACCTACCTTCTTTCTTGTTCGGTAAGCCTCGTGGATGAAGTCCTCTGTTCCAGCAATTATCGATCCGACTGGTGCTGAGAGACCTTTACTAAGACAAATCTGAACAGAGTCAACATCCTCAACTAACTTCTTGGCTGGAATACTCAAGGCTACTGCAGCATTGAACAATCTTGCACCATCACAGTGTATCTTAAGACCATGGTCATGAGCAGTAGAGGCTAAAGCCTTCACTTGTTCTGGTCTTATGACCACTCCTCCTGCATAGTTGTGAGTGTTTTCTACGACAACCATCGAAGTCCTAGCATAATGCGGGTTGTCTGGGCTGATTGCAGTTACAAGGGTTTCTGGAAGGATGTATCCTCTCTCTCCTTTCACTGGCTTTGGATAGAGTCCTCCTATTGATGCCATGGAACCGCCTTCAAAGACAAAGGTATGTGAGCGATCCTCAACGACTATCTCGTCTCCTCTCTCTGTTTGAGCAAGTAGAGAGATAAGATTACCCTGAGTCCCCGAGGTCACTAGTAGGGCTGCTTCTTTACCAAGAATATTTGCAGCTTTCTCCTGTAGTTCATTCACTACTTCGTCTTCACCAATGACATCATCACCAAATCTCCCAGCTTTATGGGCTGTCACGATAGCTTCTATCATCTCATCGGTTGGTTGAGTGATGGTGTCACTACGCAGGTCAATAGTTTTCATGTTTCTAGAACTCTCAGTCCTCCGATTTAGTCTTACTGTTTGTGCTCAATTGACAATGCATATAGGGAAGACGAGAAGGCTCACACTCAGATGAATTCATCCTGGAGGCCTTTAGCGTGACCGAAGAGGAGAAGCTCAGCTACATTGGCAAGCTACAACTCTTTGGAAGGGATGCAAAACTATACATCATAATAGCATTCCTCGGTGCGTTTTCATGGGGCATAAGTGGTGTTATCTTCAATCTGTATCTCCGTGATGCGGGATTTCCAGAGGATTTCATTGGTTTCTTCCTATCAGTGTCGATGTTTGCAACAGCTGCAATAGCATTCGTAGCTGGATTGTTCACTGACAGGTCTAGTAGAAAAAAGACCATTTTAGTGGCTAATATCATTGCATTTTTGGTCCTAGTGGTCCAATATACTACTCTCAATCCCCTAGGACTCATCTTCTCGCAGATATTCCTAGGATTATCCAGCGCATTCAGAGAGGTTGCCTGGTCTCCCTATGTCACCGATATCTCCTCGGATAGAGAACGAGCCCATCTCTTTGGTGTTGGGAGTGGTGTGTCACTACTGGGTGTATTCTCCGGTAATATCATCGGTGGAACCATGCCTCAGATATTCGCAGATATGCTCGGGCTCGCTGCTACCGACCCGTTGGTGATTCCTTTTCGATTCACTCTTTGGCTTAGCTTGATTCCTAGTTTGGTTGCAATTCTACTCATAAGTAGAATGACCACTGATACACCCTCTTCTGTTACTGCCAGGTTTGCTCTTAGACATGTTCGCAATTGGGGTTTTATTGGAAAGTACACATCATCCATCGCCACTGTTGGTCTAGGTGCCGGAATGATTGTGATGTTCTTCAATCTGTTTTTCACTCATGAATTTCCCATCAACTCGCAGCTATTGGGAATTATTTTCGGTGTCAATACAATCATCCTTTCTGCAGGCAATTTCCTCGCACCCGCACTAGCTGATAGAATTGGAAAGGTTCGCACAGCGGTTCTTACGGAAGCACTATCGATACCATTCCTTCTGACATTGGCATATGCTGATTCTTTACAACTGGCAGTGATAGGGTACATTGCTCGAAATGTGCTCATGAACATGTCTGGACCAGTTTCCAATGCGTTCTTCATGGAGGGTCTCACGAAAGAGGAACGCGCGACAGCTGTTGGTGTTGTTAGGTCCGCAGACTCATTTGTGAGGGCCATTGCTGCAAATATTGGTGGATGGCTTCTCGCGCTTGGACTTTATCGTGTCCCATATGTACTGGTGTCTGGTCTATACGTATTGGGAATCTCTTGCTTCTTCGGATTCTTCAGAAACAAAGAACGTGGACTATTGATGATGAAGGAGGTTTCAGTGTCTCTTGAGG
>JBHLRC010000012.1:21096-37974 GCA_048882965.1 Candidatus Thorarchaeota archaeon | reverse complement strand
TGATCCGGATTTCGAGAAATGAGAGTATCCATGCATCGCAATCTCAAGGTCCAAGGATTTGAGAAACTTGGTGAAGATATCAGAGTCAGAGATCTTGTTGGATTTTTTGAGTCCGTAGAAAGGGGTGACAAGTAGAGTCAAACTAGAGATGCCAAGATCTGTGAGTAGATCATATGTCTTCACAAAATCATCTTCATGGATAGGTGAAACATCGTGGATTGAGAGAAGAACTGTCATATCCTCTATAGTCTCAACTCTCTTTGACATAGTTACTCACCAGGAATCCTGATTTGACACAATACTGTTGGGATAGTTCCTTGAAAACATGCACGGTGCAATTAGCGGATCCATTGTTTGTAGGCTAGCTCGATGTCCTTGTTCGTGATAGTCTTTCGACCAGTATGTTCAGTGATCTCAAATGCTCTCTTTGCGATGATCTCTCCAACTTCTTCGAGTATCTGTGCAAGTTTTTCAGCACCCTTGTCACTCACACGCCCGGCACCCGCCTTTCTAATGAGTCGGTCAACTGGGGCTACTGGAATGATGCGTTCTTTTCTAGATCGTGGCAAGACTTTCTTACTCCTCTAACTGCAATTTGCAGCCATTATATACCCCAATCAAGAGCTATTCTATTTAAGAACTTTGTATTACCCGAAAGAATTTATCCAATCTTTCAGGACTAAATATAGAGGTTTCTTAGGGTTTGTAAGGGATTACGGGCGATTATCGGCCGACTTGTTTCTTGCCTTTTCGGAGGACTATTACTCGCGCGTTTTTAATCTCCTCATTCAAAATACTCAGGTCCATTGATTCCTCACAGGAAGCAACCTCTGTCGGATTGGCACGAACGGATGGATATTTTGGATTCAATGTGCAACATGATGCACCTTCCTTTGCAAACTCGTAGGTCCCAATCTGTTGAGCAAAATGTTCAATATCCACCTTGTCATCTCCGGCTAGAGGCCTTAGGATTGGATAGTCGGTGACAGCCTGTTCAATCACATGGAGGTTTGCTGTAGTCTGGGAGGCTTGCTCCCCGATAATCTCACCAGTCACTATGGCATCTGCTTTTTCTTTGATTGCGATTTCTCGAGCAATCCTCAGCATATTCCGTTTACAGAATAGACAGGTCATCTTCTCTGGTGCATGTTTCTGAGCTTCCTCAATGTCTGGTGCATGAGGGATAATGTAGAGTTTCACCTCAAAACCATAGATGTAGTTTGCTAAGAGTTGGGCTTGTTTCACTGCAATCTCAGAACAATTCTCATCTGCGTAAGGCGAGTTATCCATATGAACAAATACAGGAATACATCCTCGTTTCATCACCTTATAGGCTGCAATCGGTGAATCAAGACCTGTCGAAATCGTACAGACAACCTTCCCCTGGGAACCAGTGGGCATTCCTCCAACTCCCTTGATTGTCTGGGTAAAGAGATGTGCCTTCTCGTCACGAACTTCGACATAGATCTCTTGCTCGGGGTTCGATAGGTCTACTGAGAGTTCGAGCTCCGGGATCCCCTCGAGAATTCTCTCCCCAAGTTTACCTCTCATCTCCTGGCTAGAAAAATCATGTTCACCAATTCGTCTACCATCTACTGCAAAAGTGAGACCCTTCTTGAACTCAGCTCTTGCGAGTTGTTCGCCCAAGTCCAGTATCTTTTCCATCTCTGCAGAGGTCTCAACCACGGGCGAAGTTGATACGATCCCGAAGACACCAGCGGCAACCTCAGCTGCTTCGAGCGCCTTTTTTGTATCAATGTAAATCCTGCCATACACAGAGTGAATCCTGTCGAATGGTACATTCTTCTCTCTCAAAGCAGACTCAACATGATTGATCAGAAGGTTCTTCATCCGGCGACGCGTTTGGTTTGACTTTATTCCCATCTCTCCAAAACGGAGAATTACTGACGTGTAATCCATTCTAGACAATCCAGCCACCGGATAGATAGGCTCAGCTGGCAATACTTATGAACTTAGCCAAGTGTGACCTGGTCTTCCTATGAGAAGAAGACCAGAATTCACAAGTTTTCCTATCGTCGTTTTATCAACACAATAGCCACAACTATGAGAATCACTCCGCCCAAAGACATTGCTAACCAGAGTGACGAGTCAACGGGAATTCCCGGTCCAGTACCAGTGTCTGTTGGTGTTGTTCCAGGTTCCGATGTTGTCACAATAGGAGTCGTTGGGATATAGTGGGGATATTCTGTTCCATTTAGTGGGGTGCCCTGATAGAAATCTTTCATCAAACGAAAGACGTCCGTGTTATCAATGAGCACATCACTGGACATATTCTCGAAAGCTTTCCCATAACCAAAAACAGGCACTGGCCAGTCAGTGTGATATGAAGCAGTCCAATCAACAGTGATGTTGTTTACACGTTGAGTTCTGAGAGCGCGTTTTTCCTCCTCTGAAACGAGGGCTGATGGAAGTTGTGAGTTAAGATCGTGGCTTACTACTACTAATCCTTCGGTTTCGTGGTCTGCAGTTACAATGAGTATAGTGTTTTTGTGGTCATTGACATAATCCAAGGCAACACCTACTGCTTTATCAAACGCAATAGTGTCCAAAGCATTTCTAACCTTGTCCTCATCATGTGCTGCAAGGTCAATCTTTCCTCCTTCAATCATTAAGAAGAATCCATCTGGGTCTTGAGAGAGTAGTTCAATTGACTTGTTTGTCATCTCAGCGATTGAGGGTTGAACTGCATAGTGTCGGTCGTATTCGTAATCCATATGTACGCTGGCAAATAGACCAAACACCTTCCCAGATGTAATATCAGCTAGGGAAGTCCGATTGTACACCACTGCATATCCATTCGAAACCATTGTGGAGATTTGAGAACCTGAGAAATAATCCGACCCTCCACCAAGGAGAACACTAACGTTAGCCTCGTCGACTATCTGTCGAGCTATCTCATTAAAGTCATATCTGCTGTCTACATGAGTCATGAAACTTGCTGGAGTTGCATCCACTATTCTACATGTGGAAACAATACCTGTTGACTTATTCAGTGATTGAGCAAATTCTACTATGTTTTCAAGATCAACAAGGGATGGATTCTTTCCAACATATCCTCTGTTAGTCTTATTCCCTGTTGCTATTGCAGTTCCCGAAGCGGCTGAATCAGTGACAGCAGCATCCGCGGCATATGTCGTCATTGAGGCATTCCAATCGGAGTCTTGCATCATCAATGAACCGTGCTCTCCAACCTCAACTAATCGTGCTAGTTCTACGTGTTGGTATCCCATTCCATCACCAATCATCAGAATCACTCTAAGAGGTTCTTCCGCTGCTGGAATGGCACTG
The DNA here is from genome assembly GCA_048882965.1 of Candidatus Thorarchaeota archaeon. GTDB lineage: Archaea > Asgardarchaeota > Thorarchaeia > Thorarchaeales > Thorarchaeaceae > SMTZ1-45. The sequence continues at coordinate 34,665 of JBHLRC010000012.1, read as the reverse complement.
GCAACCAACTGAATGTCAGTGATAGGAACTGCTGGAGTAGAGAAGAATGACATAATTAGTAACAAGGCTAGAAGTCTAGGGGCAGTATTCAAGGCTCTCATCAGTGTAACCACATCAATGGTCACTCTGTGTGATATAAGCATTCAGGATAATCCCAAGTGTTCATATTCAAGTTCGCTCTGCTTTCTTTGTTCAACATGAAGATAATTGGTGTCGATGTAGGCGGGACCTTCACTGATGTGATACTAGTCTGTTCTGAGACTGGTGAGCAATATGTGCACAAGGTCCCATCGACTCCAGAAAGTCAGGACATCGCGGTGACAAAGGGAGTCACTGAGATACTTGACCAGAATGATATTGATCCTCACGAAGTGGATCTTGTAGTTCATGGCACCACTGTTGCCACCAATGCAATGCTTCAAAGAAAAGGAGCCAGAGTAGTATTACTCACAACTGCCGGAATGGAAGATGTCCTTGAGATAGGTCGTCAAAATCGAGACGATATCTATAATCTGAATGCAAGTAGAGCCACACCACTTGTGAATCGTGATGACAGGGTAGGAGTTGCGGAACGTCTTGATTATGAAGGGAAGGTGATTACTGAGCTAAGTACTGAGTCTACTGAAGGCGCGGTTGTGGATGCAATCGCAAGACAATCTGAGTCTATAGCAATATCATTACTTTTCTCCTATCGAAACCCAATCCACGAACGAAAACTATTGGATGCACTCGCAGGTACCAATCTGTATGTTGTGGCATCATCAGATGTACTGCCAGAGTTCCGGGAGTTCGAAAGGACATCGACTACAGTCTTGGAGGCGTATCTGGGCCCTCTAGTCATTGGATATCTGCAGCGGCTTGACTCATCGCTTTCGAGAATCTGTCCAAATTGTAAATTCACTGTGATGCAATCAAACGGAGGCACAATGTTAGCCTCTCGGGCAGCAGGCAAGGCCATTGGTCTAGCGATATCAGGTCTAGCCGGTGGTGCAATAGGAGGGTGGGAGATTGCCAAAAAATGGGACGTTTCCAAAGCTATAACTTTGGACATGGGTGGTACAAGTTGCGACATCAGTGCAATTACAGGAGAGATAGTCGTCAGACCAGACAATGAAGTCAGCGGATTACCTCTACGAGTGCCATCAGTTGATGTTAAGACAATTGGGGCAGGTGGGGGATCAATTGCATGGATAGATGATGCAGGAGTACTCCATGTTGGTCCTCAGAGCGCAGGGGCTAGTCCAGGTCCAGCCTCATATGGTCAAGGAGGAACTGATGCAACGATTACGGATGCCAACCTGTTACTGGGTCGTCTAAATCCCGATTACTTCTTGGGTGGACAGATCTCGCTAGACAAAGGAAGAGCCAAGAAGTCAATCTCGAAGTTGTCAAAGACACTAGGATTATCTCTGGAGGAAACCGCACTGGGAGTTATCAAAATCTCGACTGCCAATATGGTTCAAGCAATACGTGAAGTCACAGTTGAGAGAGGATCCGATCCGAGGAGTTTCGTTCTGGTCCCATTTGGAGGCGCAGGGTCCACACAAGCTGTTGACATTGCAGAAGCATTGCATATCGATGAGATATTGGTCCCTCCACATCCTGGAATTACATCAGCCCTTGGTCTTGTATGTACAGACCTTCGGGTGGACCTCATGAAGAGTGTCTTAGTTTCTGCAACTGAGGACAATAAGGAAGTCTTATTGTCAACATTAGAAGAATTGGTCGATGAGGCAACTAAGAGGCTCAAGAACCAAGGAGCTGACTTGAATCAGATTCGAGTCAAGTGGATAATAGATATGCGATACAGTGGACAGTCACATGAGATAGCTGCTGAAATACCTGAAAAACAAGATGGAATTGTTGAGAAGTCAATTAATGGTTTTGAACAACTTCATGAAGATTCCTATGGCTACAAAATGACTGGTAGAGAGATTGAATGGGTAACCGCAAGAGTCGTTGCAGCGTCAAGTTCAGGAGGTTATTCGCCACTCTCTCACATAGCTGATACACATATTCAACCGATGTCACAGAGGGCAGTCTTACTAGAGGATGGCATTCCAGTGTCAGCTGATGTATATCGAAGGTGGGACCTTGCAACAAAACAGGTTGTGATTGGTCCAGCAGTGATAGAACAAATGGATACTACAACCTATGTCGGACCAGGTTGGGAAGCTAGACAAGAGAAGGATGGTGTCCTTTGGATGAGGAGGGATAAGTCATAATCGAAGATCCAATATCGTTTGAGGTCATCAAAAATGCACTTATCTCCAGCGCCAGAGAGATGAGCCAATCTTTACGTAGGACAGCATTTAGTCCGAATATTAAGGAACGGAGGGATTGCAGCTGTGCACTATTTGATGGCGAGGGAAGGCTTGTTGCCCAGTCAAAAGACATTCCGGTCCATCTTGGTGCTATGCCAATGTCGGTAAAAGCCTGCATTAAGGATCTCGACAAAAGCCTCATTGAAGGAACAATGGCACTGGTGAATGATCCCTACTCAGGAGGCTCACATCTACCAGACCTGACACTGGTAGCGCCTGTCTTCTCAGAGGGAAAGAGAGTGGCTTTTGCTGCTAACCGTGCACATCATGCTGATATTGGTGGAGTGAGTCCTGGGTCGATGCCAGGATTATCCACCTCTATTCTAGAAGAGGGCATCATAATCAAACCGCGAATTATAGTTGAAAGAAATCAGCTATCGCATGAAGCAATTGCCGACATACTTTCTGGTACCATAACCCCAGATGAAAGGCTAGGAGACCTCTCAGCTCAGGTAGCTGCAAATCATGTTGCTGGAAAACGACTCAAAGAGGCTGCGAGGACATTTGGGTGGCCTACACTACTGAAGACTTTTGGAGAGTTATATGACTATTCAGCCTCTAGAATGAAATATGCACTCTCGGACTTCGTAGGAGAAGAAGCCACCTTCAGAGATGTGCTTGACAGTGATGGAGCAGGGGGGTGGGACATTCCTATCTCTATATCTCTTAAAATCAATGAGGACAGAGTACTCGTTGACTTCGAGGAAACTTCCAAACAAGTCAAGGGAAATGTGAATTGCCCAATTGCATCGACTCTCTCCTCAGTCTATTATGTTTTCATTGCTTTGTTTGGACAAGATATTCCTGTCAATGAAGGGTGTTGGAGTGTCATCGATGTTGAGGTTCCCAAAGGCTCTTTGTTGAACCCAAAATATCCTGCAGCTGTTTCAGCAGGAAATGTCGAAACCTCTCAAAGAATAGTAGATGTGACTTTGGGAGCACTCGCAAAGATTTCGCCAGATTTGGTCCCTGCTGCTAGTCAAGGAACAATGAACAACCTGACAATTGGAGGATTTGATGAAAGAAAAAGCAAACCATTCTCTTTCTATGAAACCATCGGAGGAGGTTCAGGAGCTGCAAAAGGAAAACCTGGGACTAGTGGAATTCACACCCACATGACTAATACTCTGAACACACCGATTGAATCGCTGGAATCAGAATATCCCCTCATGGTTAGGAAGTACTCCATTAGAAGAGAAACAGGGGGTAATGGTCAATGGAAAGGTGGGGATGGCATCGTCCGGGAAATCGAAGTGCTCACTGACAAATGCACAATATCGATTCAGTCTGAGAGAAGGAATTCACATCCTTGGGGAATCAATAAAGGAGAGGCTGGAGAGGCAGGAAAGAACACTCTGTATTATGGTGGGAAAGTCCACTCTCTCGAGGCAAAATCAACTGTCATAGTACCAAAGGGGACTGTAGTAAGAATTGAAACTCCTGGTGGAGGAGGATTTGGACCCCCTCCATCTGTGGATATGTAATCGAGTTTAAACTGCAACTGAAAGGGTGCCATTGACCGCATTGATCTTAAGAGTCTGTTTTTTCGCTCCAGCAGTAATCTTAACGTAATAGACAGGAACATAATACCCCTCTAGTTTCTTGAACTCAAGAGTGTGTGATGTAATTCTCTTTGCTCCAGATGGTTTCTGTTTTGCCATTTTGGAAACAGCTTTAATGACCTTTTCAAGACTGTTGAATTTCCCTGATGAAATTTTGTTCTTCCTAATCCAAGCAGAGGTGGCTTTTTTCTTACCTGGACCTTTCAACAATTTCTCAAGTGCTCGAGCTGGTCCTCCTGTCCGCCCATCAAGAATCATACCATCAGTTCTTTTAATCTCGAATAGCTCCACCATGTCCAGCTTGATAGAATGGAAGTCGCCTTTCTTTTTAGGTGTGAAGACCTCCTTTCCAATTAATGCGCCTTTAACTTGTTCAGTAACACCAATCTCTTGTTTTCGAACTCGGAGGAATGTGAGATTGAGTATCGCATCATATTGACAATAGAAGTCGTACTTGAGAGATGGTTTCCCAGCCTTTACATCGGAAGGAGAAACCTCCAGAATTTCCGCACCATCTGAAATAGCATCCTTTCTTGCTTTCTCTGGTTTTATCTTTGTGCCAAAATAGTAGAGCTTCTTATGCTTGCTTTCAACTTTCATCTTTTTATGCGCACCAGTCACCTTGAACATTGATGGTGTTAGTGCCTTCTTCTTAGACTTCTTCTTAGCCATGACGAACCACTGTTTTCATAGAATGCTGGAGAGTATAAGGCCTCTTTGGCCGCACAAAATGGATTGTTACTTGTGTGAAAACGAAGCCTTTATGGTTTCACCAATCTCGTTTAGCTTGGCAAATCCAACTCTCTCAAACTGCACGAAGGTCCCAGCACTCATGTTTTTGATGCCAGGTTCACCGATTCCTTTTACTATAGTCCCATCAATCTGTGTGAGCTCAACGGGTATACTGTTCAATTTTGGGACCCAGTGGATAATCGGACCATTGACCTTTCTAACTTCATCAACATCAATACTATGCATTTTGGCAATCAAAGGTTTCTTCTGTTTGATGGTGAAATTAGCTGCATCCTTCAAGCGGAATAGACTGCCTTTCTTCATCTTTTCTATATCATGTTGAGCTACACCAATCGTCGCGTTCCCATTGTGCACTCCTAGGGGAATCTCCCGTACACCTTTGTCTGGAAAGTCAGGATGTACCGGTACTGAAGCAACTTCGACCTTTGAGGAAACGCCTTCAGCGCTCATCCAAACAGGATTTCCCACAAAAAACACTCGCGGAGCCTCTGAATCCCTCAGCTTTCTGTTTTCTGAATAGACTGATTTCATTGATATCGAGATGTCAACAATGCTTAGACCAAGATCAAGCATCACCTTTCTTATTGCTCTATGATCAATGCCTCGTTTCTCAAGAGACTGCATGCTCCATGTACGAGGGTCGTCCCATCCAGTATAGGTTCCGTCACGGACCTCCTTACTAGACTTACTCTTACTTAGAGTGGCATCTTCAAACTTGAGTCGTCCATAATAGAGTAGTTCAGGATGTTGCCAACCATAAATGTTCCAAATGTGCTGCTCGATTTTGCCTTCTTTCACTAAATCTTTTCCACGAATGATATGCGAGATTCCAAGTTCGTGATCATCTATTCCCCAAGAATATTCTAGCAGAGGCCAAACTCGATACTTAGTTCCAACTCGGGGATGTTCTGTTTCAGATATTCGAAGAATCACATGATCACGCATTGCTGGATCTGGATCATCCATTCCAGTCTTTAATCGGACAGCAGCTGCTCTTTCCGGATATGTTCCATCAAGCATCTTCTCCCATCGAGCTAGGTTCTCCTCTACACTCAGAAATCGACAGGCGCAAGGGATTCCTTTGACCTTGTGTTCATTTCGCCAAACCTTGGCGTCGCAATCACAGACATAGGCCTCTTCCCGCTCAATTAGGTCAACAGCATACTTGTAGAAGAGGTCCAACCGGTCAGACTTGAAAACAGTCTTGTGCCATTTTACATCAAGATATTCTAGTCCTTCGGATATCAATTCGAAAGCTTCAGGCTCGACAACCTTCTCAGCAGACCCAATTGTATCATCAAAGACCAGAATGAGCTCACCATTATATCTCTTAACATAGTAATCGTTCAGGATAACCATCCGTGCATTTCCTACATGTAATGGACCAGATGGAAATGGTGCGAGTCGCATAACAATCTTGGACCATTTATCCACATTTGGTAACTCAGGAGGTTCCTTTTCCTCGATTGGTTCAACCTCATCAGGAGTTTCAAGGAGTTCTGGAGCTATCTTCTTCAATTCAGCTATTTGGTCTTCAAGGGACATCTTGGATACTTCCTTAACAAACTTCTGTGCAAGTTTCTTTACCTCTCCCGCGCGTTGCCGAAGTGCAGGTTTTGATCCAAGTAAAGCACTCATGACAGAGTTCACTGTTGGTCTACCATCGTATTTTACTGCATTATCGAGCACAGTCTTGCGGACTTCCAGCTCCAAATCATCCAATCGAAACAGCTCCATCTGATACGCCTTTGAATGTCATTTAACTTTGACTGGAGAAAGGGTAACTCAATGTTGATGTGCAATATAGTGCACCACGGAGAAGTTTATTTGGGAAACTGGAGAAATCGTATGTTAGAAACAGCATTGGGTGCAACCATCGTGTCAGAACTAAAATGTTGCAAGAAATGTGGTGCATATTTAACATGTACTACAAAGGGTGAGTGCTGCCCAGAGTGCCAATGGTTTGACCCAATTGATAATGTTTGTATGGCAATTCCAGATAGAAAGAAGTCGAAGTCATCAAAGATTGATGATGAAAAACTCGATGACGAAGTTGATCCTGATACCTTCTTGTTTGAAGATGATGATGAAGATGAGGATTTTAGCGACCTACCACCTGAACGAGATTCAGATGATGAAGATGAGGATGAGGATAGTTTCGACTTCGATGATGATGACTGGTAAATAGACTCCAATAATCATCATAGACCTCCGAAATAGGCTGCAAATAAAAACAATGCAAATATCACTAGAAGCGTGGCGTTTCCCACAAGCCAGTGACGCGCATTCTTTGCACTGATCTTAATTGGTCCAAGTGGCTTAATACCAGTTGGGGCTTTGTGATTAGGGTCTGCAGCAATCCAAACGATCTCTAGTGGATTTGCGTCACTGGGAAAGATATCAAGATAGAGATGAGATGCATATCCCAAAAGGACAAGAGCCATCAGGTAGTATTCAACTTCAGCTCCATCGCCTAGTACGGTTCCCGTTCTCATTGCTACATTCAACACTGTCAGGAGTACAGCCAAGAGTGGAATAACAACTGAGTGAAAGATAATATTGCGATGTCGTGCAATTCCTAAGAAGGGGATATCCCAGTCAGGAACCAAAGCGCCAGTAACCACAAGAAGTGCACCAATGAAGATGGATATGTTGCCAACAACTATCACACCAGTATACCATTGATATACAAGAGTTCCAACAAGTGATCCAAGACAGAATGTCACAAAGAATAATGCCCCAGCGGCACTCCTATTACTAGAGGTTCGTGCCCGCATGTTCCTGTTTGGTGCCTTATAGTAGAGAATGGGCACACACACAATACTTGATACAATACCTCCGATGAGATAGAATTCTGCAAAATCACTAATCGTTCCAATGCCAGTGTACCACACACTGAAGGCAAAAAACAATGAGTACAGACCAACGAAGAGAGAAAAAGCAAAAACCATGTGTGATAAACGATTCATTCTTCAAACCCCGTCTAGTAGGCAATGAAGGACGGGTTCTTAGTCTTATTTCTTTCCCCCTCTCAGACCAGGGAACCAATATATTGTACTCTTTGAATAGCTACGTTGTTCCTTTGCCACTCCATTATGGACAAGAAGTTCTAAAGCATTTTTTACACGTTCCTCAGTCCAACCCAGACCAACAACAGCATCTTCAATACTAAGACGACCATCATTTGTTGCTGCAAGACTAAGGATTTCCTGAGGATCGTCAGTTAACGCAACTGGGACAAACTCGACTAGTAGGGCACCACCTTCAATCTTGGAAAGTCCCTGGATAAGACCTTCCTTTGTCATGTCTTCGATAATGTCTTCGATTTCATCAGTATGTGTGCCCCAACCAGCTTCATCCAATCGAACGAGGAGCTCGGAAAAGAGCATAATACCACCATATTTCTTTGAATCCTCAGCTGTTCTTAAAATATCACGACGAAGCCCATCAGTGCGAGTGTCTCTCTTGAGAAGTCGTTTCACCATTCCGGATTTCATCTTTGCCTCTGCTATCCATGATTCAGGCTCATAACCTAATTCAGATAGGAGTTCTACGAGTGCAGTTCTATAAGCAGGTATACCCAAGAGAGTACTTCCCTGAGTCTCAAACACCTCCCACAGTCGCGTTCTAATCATATCAAGACGTCTAGACCGTTCAACCAAGGCATCTAGTCTAGCAGCGATTTGCTCCTCGTGTGAGAGAGAATTAAGCATAATTGGAATTGCTACGTTACTCATTGAGTTGAGTTTGAATTCAACCGGTTTATCGATATAGCCTGTGGCTCGAACTACGCCCTCATGATTGCCAACTGGAATCGAAACAACTATCGTGCCCTTGCTGTCAGATTTCGCCATTATGGCACCTAATTCTAAGTCAGCTCCTTCTATAGGTCTTCCAGCCTCATCTTGTAAATGAAACCGGACACGACATAACGATCCATCTGCAACAAGAGGAGTGACCCGCCGTGCCACACTCTTCTTTGGTTTGACCTCAGGAGTACCAGTGACGATATCTTTTAGTTCATCTACTAATGATTGCTTGATCAACCCATCACCTAGCAATGATTGTGCACCTTCTAGAATCATTGCTCTGGATTCCTTTACAGCAATAAGGTTAGAAGTCTGAGAAGACTCCCTAATGAATTTCCGTAGAGCCACATCGTTATTAGCCCTTTCACTCAATAAGGATGTGATAGCATCAATAGCTCTTGATGGACTCGTGAACCCATCAACAAAATCCCTTCTGCGACCTACTTTCTCACCATTAGCAATTAATTGCGAAACTGGATAAATCTCAATTCGAAGTTGACCTTTCTTTGAAAACCCAGCAAGAAAGAATGGCAGAAGAACTAGTACTCCTTTCTCGCCCACATTTTCCGTCGATAATGGTACAGACATATCAAGAATCCTTGAGAGTTGATCAATGATAGTTTTCGCTGCAGCTTGATATTCTGCACTCAAATTATCTCGTTCAATGAGAATGTCCCTTGAACCACTCTGAACCTTACTGATTATGTTGTTCCTTCTGGATATATCACGTTCAAGTGCAGTTTTTCTGGCCGCTAGCGTTTTCTTGATCTCGGCCAACCGAGAAGCTTTTGTGCTGGAGGTCGAGGCTTCTACTTTTTTCATATTAGACTCCAGAGTTTCAATCTGTTCGTGCAAGGAGTCAATCCGAAGCTCTAATCTCTGAAGGACAGGCGCAGATTCAGATTCGCTTCGTTCTACTGTTGATTCAACCTTTTTTGTGATAAGGTCAATTAGATGAGTCACTGTATCTTCAACAGTATTCAGAGTTGCAGCGGTTTCCTGAAGAAGACCTATGGATTTCTGGAACTCTTTCTGTTTTATTAGTCCTGAAAGAATGATCTCGTAGTTTTCAATTTGATTGCGTAGGGGGCGTTCGAGGACTTTGGCAATTCCACGAGCCATTAGACCACTCATCAGGCCCAAAAGCGTAGACCGTTCTGTTGTTCTAAGGGATGCTACTAAATCCCGGGCTGCTTTGACACACCGTAATAGTGTTTTCGGGTCGTTACTGGATTCAAACTCTTCGATTAATGTAGCTGCATCAAATCTGCGATGTCCGACTATTGTTTCACTCGTCAGACCTAGTAACTCCACAAGGTAGCTTCTATTCTCAAAAGGAGAATCAGCAATCACTATGGGTAAGAAGCATTTTAGAATGAATTCTAGTTCTCTTCCTTCACGGTTTTCAAGAGCACGAAAAACCATGCCCGCCAAGACATAATCTTCTGGAACCGCTTGCTCCATCGGTTGACCTCCGGCCAACTGGAGTTGTCTCGTGGCGGTGGAAGGTACAATGAGGTTCCAGCGATCTAGGTCCATAGTGATTCCTGTTGATGAAGTCATGGGAATGCTTTTCATACTTTCTTATGGAGAATATCACGCAGTTTTGAACGCGCTTCTTGGTATATTAAGCATGACATGGTGCAAGATTATGAGAAGAGAAGATCCCCTATTATTACCAATATGCGAGAAATGTGGAAAATACAAAGGAATAGGCCCATGTAAGAGTCCCGATTGCCCTGCTTCAATTGACAATCATGAGATAACACACAAACCAAGAAATCAATCATGCAAGAAATGTGACAAGGAAGCTATTGTATTCTGTTCTCAATGTAAGAGTGGGTATTGCAAGACACATAGTAAAGGGTCGAAATCTAATCAATTAACAGATTTTCACCAATGTGTTGGTACTTGCGTTGAATGCAATCAAATCATTTGTGAGGATTGTTGGATTCTCAATCCAAATGGAGATATTGTCTGTCTGAAACACTTAGACGAGAAGCGGAAAACAGAGCATTTTCATTGAAAGATGTAAAGCATTACATGAGGGTCAAACATTTATGTCTAAGCTGCAAAACTCAGAAGTGTGACGGCATATGCCAGAAGCAACGTTTGTGGTTCATCTAGATGACTTTCATGGGTTCATTGTTAAAAAGCGATACCCATCAACGCTGACACTCAATGAGAAGGTATTGAACCTGATATTTGAGGAACAGCAGAAAGAAAACAAGGAACTCAGTTTGGCTGAGATAGAAGGTTTGAGAATTGCAATCTTTAGTTCTCCGCTTTATCCCAAATGGATGGTTTGTACAATCTTAGGTGCAGAGGAAGAATTCGATCTGATTACTGAGGGTCTCTCTGGGTCAGGAAGGCTTATTCTGGCACTAATGATTGAAGATGCAGATTCAGTAAATCTGGAGGAAATCGTCAAAGCAGGAAGCGTCTTAGATAAGACCAGTGAAGAACAAAAGCTTGCTCAGATTTTTCTGACTCCATCTTCAGCATTGCTTCTGGAGCGAATGCAGTTCCAAGGTCTGGAAAAAGCAGCCAAATTATCAATCTGGTTGAAGAATCAAGTTCAAGATGAAGTAGATTTAAGGGAAGCAATGGCACCTTTGATGAACTCAGGAGTTGTCAAGGTAGAACTAGTAGGAAAGACCTCAGAGATGGTCTTTCTTATGAAAGACATATTTGGTTATCGCGCTCCTCCTGTTGAGTCAGTGAGGAAGGCAAGTCATACAATGCCCCAAATTTCCGAGTTATATAATGAACATGTAACTGCTTTCTTCTCGCCACCTCCACCAAGCAAAGGATACAATCCTACCTTACCAGTGGATGATCCAAACTCACCAATTCTTGAGGATAGGGAGAAAATATCTCGACTTCTGGCTGACAGTTTAAACTATATGGTTCTTGAAGCACTTCGTCCAGAACCACTAACCGCACCAGAGATAGCTCTAAAAACAGCACTTCCAGAATCAATAGTCGAGAAGGTGCTTTACTCCTTAGAAGCAGACAAAGTTGTAGTCCGATTCGAAGATGAAAACATTTGGGGACTTCTGACAAACCCGAGGATTGAGTCATTCATGCCGGAATATGTTCTACCAATAATTAAGAAGAAGTTATCAGAGAAAGAAATAACACCACAAGTTGCTCGAAGACATCTTGAGCTCCTGATAGAAAATTACGGTGAACCAGTATGATCAGAAGCGTCTATGTGCTTGGTGAACAAGGGAATATGCTCTATTCCAAAGATTATGCCAAAAGTGAGTCCAAGACAGACTTGGTAGAGTTTCTGGTCAATCTCACTCATTTTTTGGGAACTGTCGATCTTGAAGATAAGACAGAGTTCATGAATGTTGCAATTTCACGTATTTTCTTCGCGCAAAGGGATTCCTTCACATTCATGTTTGTCGCGGATAAAGCAGACGACTCCACTCAAATTGAAGAAAAGATGGAACAGCTCGTTGATGCATTCATGCGCGATTATGCAAATCTCGCCCTTGCCAATCAACAACTGGATGGCTTTGATGAGAAAGTTGACGAGATTGCTGTCACAATGGTCAAAGTGGCAATTCTCGGGTTCGCGGGTGTGGGAAAGACTACAACACTACACCTACTGCGAGGCGAAACCCTTCCCTTAGTTCATGACCCAACTATAGGTGTGTCAATAAAGAAACTGCCTGAAGAGGTGGAAAATGCGAATATTGTTCTTTGGGATTTGGCAGGCCAATCCCGATTCAGTATACTCTGGGCGAAAATGATTGCTAATGCGCAAGTAGTAATTATTGTCACTGACAGCACACTGGAGAATGTCCTCAGAAGCAAGAAATTGGTGACTCTTGTTAAAGATGAAGTTCCCGATGCAAAGGTAATCGGTATTGCCAATAAACAGGACCTACCAACCGCGTTAACACCAGAACGAGTCGGTCAGATTCTAGGAGTTCCAACTTACGAACTTGTCGCTATTGATATTTCTTATAGGGATCGGCTCATCCAGATTATTCGAAGAGCAATCCTAGAAGGCAAGGCTGAAGCAAAGGCCGCTTGAAAAAGAAATTTCGCTTATATCCATATAGGCAAAGGTTAAGAACGATTCACACCGATAAACTCCTTAACAGCCGCCTAAAGGTGACTAACAATGTCCTTTGATTTAGAAGGTATAATGGCAAAACTAAAGGAAATCGAAGGGTTTGCCGAGAACGTAGCTGAAACCAAAAAGCTTGCGGATCAATTGGCTGAAAACTTCGCAAAAATGAAAATGTCTATCAATCAAACGATCAACGATAGCTTCGCTGAGATAGCCAACCAGATAGAAGTTCTGAGGCAAAATATGGAGAAAATGGAAAGCGTCAAGACAGAAGCCCCAAAACTTGACACTCCGGCCCCGGCACCAACACCTGCGCCAGCGCCAGAGCCTGCGCCGGAGATTTCGACCCCAGCTTCCGAGCCTGCAAAGGAACCGGTAGTTGAGGCACCTCCTGAACCAGCGCCGGAACCTACTCCTGCACCAGAACCAGCAGCAGAACCTGCTCCAGCTGCCGAAGCAACCCCAGCTGAAGGCAGTGATCAGCTGGATTTCTTACTTCAGCAGAAAGACAGACTCAAGGCTCAGTTAACTGACCTTCGTTTCGACTATATGAGGGGATACATCCCTGAAGATGAGTACAAGACGAAGGAGTCAGAGCTAGATACTCAGCTTGAGGATGTTGATAAGCAGATTAGTGCTCTGAAGTAGAAACAGGTCATATAACTCAATCACATTGGCTCGCACTCGAAGCTCATCGAGTTTCTGATAGATGAGTGCGAGACAAGCTATATTCTTTTTTCATCTCAGTTCGAAAACGACTTAACTCATGTATGAGGAATTTGAAGCTGAATTCAGGGTTTGAATCACTACTTCTTAGTGTCTTTCGTTTTTGAGCTATCTTTTTTCTCAGCTTTCTTCTTGGTAGTCTTCTTCTTTGGAGCTTCCTTCTTCTCAGTCTTCTTCTTGGTAGTTTTCTTCTTTGGAGCTTCCTTCTCCTCAGCCTTCTTTTTCGTGGTCTTCTTCTTTGGAGCTTCCTTCTTCTCAGTCTTCTTCTTGGTAGTTTTCTTCTTTGGAGCTTCCTTCTCCTCAGC
>JBHLRC010000012.1:0-20996 GCA_048882965.1 Candidatus Thorarchaeota archaeon | reverse complement strand
GTCTTCTTCTTTGGAGCTTCCTTCTTCTCAGTCTTCTTCTTGGTAGTTTTCTTCTTTGGAGCTTCCTTCTCCTCAGCCTTCTTCTTCGTGGTCTTCTTCTTTGGAGCTTTCTTCTCCTCAGCCTTCTTCTTCGTGGTCTTCTTCTTTGGAGCTTCCTTCTTCTCAGTCTTCTTCTTGGTGGTCTTCTTCTTTGGAGCTTTCTTCTCCTCAGCCTTCTTCTTTGGTGGTTCTTCTTCTTCAAGGGATCTTGGTTCCTGTCGGGGTATAACTTCTAGCGGCTCTACCACAACTTCTGGGCGAGTGTCTTTACGTTCTTTCTTTGCACCCGCTTCTCTACGCTTTCGAGCAAGTTTACTTGGCTTTACGACATCAGGACTTGATGCAGCTGCGAGAGCAATATCCATTTCCTCAGTGATCACAGGTTCTTTGGGAACACTTGATGCAATCTCTTCTAGAGCATCTGCCACCATTATGGGAGCACCAACTTCTCTCTTCTCTAGTTCAGAAGGTGTTGTATAAACAACAAAACCTCCTTCGCGTATGTAAGGGACTACGATGCCCTCTGTTTCTTTCTCTCTCAAAATTTTCCGGGCAACACTCATCCGAATATTAAACCGATTTGCTAGGTCATAACACGTGACTGACTTTGCTTTCTTGAGATACTCCTCAATTCCCGATTCAGCTTCAGGTTTAGGTATTGCATCTCTGATAATTCTCTCGGTTTTTGCGGCTGATTTGCCCCACTTCTTACGGCTGATAGTAATTACTCTCCTAGATACCTGTTACTAGGTTCACCGCCGAAAACTTGGGTTTGACTTTTAAAGATGCTCATTGCTCATTTTTCTTGGATAAGAAATGTCCCAAAGTTCGAAGTTATTCTCCTTGTTGGAAACAATTGTTGTGTTAGCCTATCCTGAGCTTTTGCAATCTGAGTTGTCTGTGTCCTGGGGAAAAACGTCAAGCTTAGCACAGGTTCGATGGGAAGAATCTAAAGATGAGATAACAATCAGGGTTAATCGATGTGTGAAAGAATGGCATGAAGCTGGTATTACTGGATTACTCTCACACGAATTGAGTCATCCAGCACAGAAGGGCACGGGTTTGAGTGAGCTAAATACAGATACTGATGCATTAACTCGAGGATTTGGACCGTATTTAGCTGTGGAGCGATTATTCGCTGGTAAATATGAGGACCATGTAATCCGAAAAGGGAAAGATAGGTACCTGGGGTATCGAACAATCCGAACACAACTTACGAATTTAGAAACTGAACAATTGGACGCACTGCTTTCAGAAATTGGGCTTGCACCAACGAAGCCAGGAAGATCAGTTCTGTTGAGTCATGATGTAGCAGTGATAGACCAAAAAAGAAAAACCACAATCACAGTGGAGGGTCATCAGTTTATCATCCCATATGAAATGAAGGACCCGGACATAAAGATCATAGAACGTGATTCGATTGTATATGTCTATTCGGATGAGATCCTAGTTGGACAATTCAATGTGAAAGAGGACTAGTCGCAGCTTTTCAAGTCCTTAAGTTCTCTAATCTCTAGCTTTTGTTTGAGAAAAACATGACTTCTGGGGGGAATATCATTCTCAACAACGCAGCCTGCAGAAATCATACTGTTCTCCCCAATCCTAGTGGCAGGATACAATGAGGCATTCACTCCAATTACTACATTATCACCGACAATAGCTCCGAATTTCTCAAGAGGAATCTGGACCTTGTCCTTCTCCTGCTTAAGATAGAGGGGTTCAGTTCCAGGACGCCAATTCCACAATTGAGCACCAGCTTCAATGCACGTATCAGCTCCAATAATGGAATCAGCAAGATACGTCATTCTACCCACATTCACCCGTTCGAAAATCATACTGTTCCTTACTTCAACAGCATAACCGATTCGCACTCCGTCGCATAGGCTAGTATAGTCTCTGATTAGTGAGTTGTTTCCAATGTACACGTTCTTACCGATATAGATGGGACCACGTAAAGTTGTGTTGGGTCGAACGACTGTCCCTTCATCGATATACACAGAACCCTCGATGACAACACTTGGATGGATTTCAGCTGATTCAGAAATGTAACTTCCTTTCCCCTTCAGCATACGGTCCATTACGATGCTATTTGCGTTGAGGATGTCCCAGGGCCAAGTGAACTCAGCCCACTCTTTCTCCCAGACAGTGGCAGAGACCTGCTTTCCACTATTTATCAACTCTTCAATTGTTAGCTCCATTGTACGATGTTTTTCAAGAAGAGGCAAAACACTCGTACTGAAGACAGAAACACCTGCAACTGCATAATTGCTCACGTATCTGTCAGGTCCCCCCTTCTCTACGAGTTTCTCTACAATTCCGTTCGGACCTATCTTCACTGTACCAAACTGCTCAGGATTCGATACAAGCGTAACAAGCATTGTTACGTCCCCACCCATTGATTCGTGATTACGTAAGGTTCTCTTGACCATTTCAGGCTCGACTAACACATCCCCATTAACCAGAAGGAATTTGTCCTCGCCCTCTAACTCTTCTTTTGCGGTCAGAATCGCATGCTCAACTCCCTCCTGTTTGTGTTGAATCATATAGCGTATTCTGACACCGAGGTCACCCCCCATCTGGAAGTGATCGATAAGTTCCTCACGTCCATGACCAACAACAATCACAATATCCCGAATGTCGTTCTCGATGAGACTATCTATGATGTATTGAAGAACCGGACGTCCAGCAATCATCAACATAGACTTTGAACGATTTGTAGTCAGGGGTCTCAGTCGTTGACCTTCCCCAGCAGTAAGCACGAGTGCCTTCATATTGAGTCACACTATCTGTACTCAACACTATGGCGCATAAAACTGTTGGCTGTGATGTAATGTCGCACTAATCAGTGAGTTTGAAATATATTCTCCGTACTCCAGCACCCACATTTTTGGATTTTCCAATCTGGAGATGACCAATCTCACCTGTATTCTTGACATGAGTTCCAGCACAGGATGCAACATCATAATCACCAATAATCAGAACTCTGAATTCCTGCACCGAATCAGGAACCATTTCGAGATATCTTGTTTGATAGTTACGTTCTTTGAGAAAACGGATAGCTTCTTCACGTGGCATGAATTTAATTTCGACGTCGAGGTTTTTATCCAGAATCTCATTCACACCAGATTCTACTTCACGTTTCATATCCTCATCAAAGGACTCCAATGGAGTATAGTCTGCCCGGCTTTTACCAGGCGTAATGTGGTTTCCTTTTGTTGTCAGATTGTAGTTCAGTTGGAGATACCTGGACAAGACATGTTGGCATGTGTGGAATCGCATGTTCTCATAACGACGGTCCCAATCAATAGTACCATGAATGTTTGCACCTACTTGGAAAGGGGTACCATCTAGTTTGTGGCGAACCTCA
Organism: Candidatus Thorarchaeota archaeon; assembly: GCA_048882965.1. Taxonomy (GTDB): domain Archaea; phylum Asgardarchaeota; class Thorarchaeia; order Thorarchaeales; family Thorarchaeaceae; genus SMTZ1-45. Next base: position 17,590 of record JBHLRC010000012.1, on the reverse strand, counting down.
CCTTCAACCTTTCTGACTTCAAGCACATTGACTGTATGCTCTCCATCAGACAATATCCCGAAATCAGTTGATTGACCTCCTCCCTCAGGATAGAATGCAGTCCTATCGAGTATTACATAATCTTCGCCTACTGATGTGACAACAGCATCAAATTCACGAAGATAGTTGTCACTCATATGCAGAAGTTCAGTCATTTGTATAATCTCCTAGGTGTCTCTCGAACGCTGGGCATTAGTCCATTCTACAACTGCAAGTTCCTGAGCCTTTTCAAGTTCCCCTCCAGTAAGGTCAACACCAGGAGTATCAGCAGTTGCAAGGATGATAGCCCGAACATCAGCTTCGCTCTCCTCCTCCATCAGACCAGCAAGAATCGCACCCACAGTGTCCTCATTGACTCCACGCTCCTTGAGAAACCTAGCAAGAGGTGTATGTGAAACTGGGATATATCCACTATCTGTGGATGGTTCAAGTCCTAATTCCTTCATTTGTGAGTTGAATTTCGTTGTAACAATATCCCGACGTGTTCTTACCACAGGATCGGTGATGCCCTTTTCCTTGTCAACCTCAGATATCATCTTCCGTGCTTGTTTGAGAACAGGAACCCCGGATTGAGTTCTCGATCCAGACATTCGTCGAACTGCAATCAAAATGATTACACATACAAATGCAAATATGAAGATTGGACTCATTAAGAACTCAATAATCAGATTGAGAATTTCTGTTTGCATTCCTTTAAGCCCCTCTGATGGCGGACATCAGTGTTTTGTTTTTCATGCAACATGAACTTTAAGGTTATTCCTGATGAGAGTATTATGTATTTAGTGACTAAAATGGCTAGCAATTTCAAGATATACATCCACAGATTGGTACAGCTCTTTGAGAGAGATGTATTCATCTGGTTGATGAGCTTGTTCTATCGAACCAGGGCCACAGATTACGTTTAAAATTCCGAGTTCAGGTTGAATGATGGAACAATCAGTTCCGTAAGTAGCAGTTCCTAGGGATGGACTTGAACCAGTTACTTTCTCTATAGCACTTGTTGCATGTTTGACAATTCTCGAATCAACTGGAGTGAGGACAGCAGGTTTCCCATGGATAAATTCAATGTGAACTCTGTCAGAAAGTCCTGCGGACTCTAATCGGATATTCATTGCATTGAGAAGATTTTCAGGGTCTTGTCCCTTGGCGAGACGCATATCTAGTTGTGCCTCGCATCTATCTGGGACTACATTGACTTTTATCCCACCCTCAATGACACCAATATTGAATGTAGGATTGCCCAGCAGTTCATTAGCTTCATACGGAAATGGTTCACCTGTCAGCAATCTAATTACTTCAATACATGCTTCTATAGCGTTAATTCCCTCCTCAGGTCTTGAAGCATGAGCAGACTTTCCTTTGGATACAATCTTTGTCCAGAAAATACCTTTTTCACCTACAAGGACCTGCAAGCTTGTGGGTTCAGCGCACACACCAAAACGGATGCCATCGAGTTGTCCACTCTTAACAACTACCTCCGCTCCATGACAACCTGTTTCCTCATCGGATGTGGCGAGAACAACTAGAGGTTTTTCGGGACGTTTCTCAGTATAGAGAATCAAAGTTTCTGCTAGAGCAGCAACTGGACCTTTCATGTCGCACGAGCCTCTTCCATACAAACGACCATCAACAATCTCTGAAGCAAATGGGTCATGGGACCAGTTTTCAGGAGGACCAATTGGAACAGTGTCCATATGGCCATGCAACAATAAGTCGCCCTTTTGACCCTCATGGCTTGAGAATATGAGGTTTGGACGCTCTGCGAGACCCACAGATGTACATGCGACTCCATATGCTTCCAAATGTTCACGTAGGATTTTAGCGACTCCTTCCGTGATACCTTCTGGATTCTCCGAATTTACAGAGATCATTTCTTTCAGTAGTGTAAGAACACGCGACTCGTCCAAGAAGTGCAACTCCTGCGATATCAACAGCAGCTCCATGCTATGAAGGTTGCTGCTTCGAAAACCATTCCAGATTAGGACAACTTAAAGGAACAAAAGGTTCTATCTTCATTGGCAATTCGATGAGGCAGTTACCCCTGGCTGAGCTTCGGCGATGACGAGCCAAGAGCAAGCCGAGAGTTGCCACTTTCTATTTTCTAACAAAATCAATGTCGGATTAAGGCCGAAACCTACAATCATACACCAGATGTCAATACGAGTCGGTTCTTTTCGAGGGTGACTTCGTATCGATGCCCATCGTCATCGATAAGGGACACATCATCCTCTTTGATGAAGACCTTCACTGTCTTCCTCAACTTGCGCGATGGTATCTCTCCTATTGAGATAACGTAGGTTTCAGCCATTGCATGTAACTCCGACGGATGCGATGTGGTGGTGCGACAGTCTAAGAGGGATGCAAGACTTGTACGTATGATTGTTTTTCTACTATATATAGAAGAGTCTCACCTGTAACTGCGTTCTAACGGTCGGAACGTTCAGTTTTTTGGAGTTTCAAAATAGCATAAATCTGAGCACGAAAATCAACTATGTTTACGAGTTTTGGAAGTACATCAATGAATTTACCATCTTAACAAATGGCCAAATGAGAATTCTTCATATGTGGGGAATATCCAAACACACTTGTCGATGGCAATGGAGATTTGGAAACGAGTTGTTATATTGAGTCTGTCCTGCGCCATAATCATATCAGGATTAACAGTCTATCTCTATTTCTCTAGTGGCATTCTTGACATCCTAGGACTAAAACTGATCACAGTGGGAGTTGGCGTATTCGTTGTCTTTCTTCTCGTCCTCCTGGCAGTATACGCATGGAAGAATCCTCAGTCATTCTAGTTGTATCAAACCATTACCCCCAAATCGCAAGATGAGTAGAGTGTTCTTTGAAATACAAGAGAACTTATCCGATAGATGAGATAGTGTCTATTGTGGCATAATTGAGTGAGGAGAAGGAACAGGGCAAATTCATTGACACCAAAACAGGTAGATATCTCAACTTCACAGTTTACCTCGCACTCCGTGTATTGATTATAATTGGAATCCTTTTTCTCCTTTGTGCCTCGATCTTTGTAAAGTCCTATATGTGGGGCGGAGGGACATACCCTGGTCCAATATGGGATGCGTGGGGTGCAAAAATCTATCCTGGGTTCTTTGTTGTTCGTGACTTCGCGATAGCGATATTGTTTGTGGCCTCCATCATTTACCCTATTCGATTGTGGCTAGATGATCAGATGACTATTCGACCCTCTGATTCAACACGAAACTTTCACCTGTATGCAGGATTTCTGCTCCCAAGTATCGTGACTTTCGGAGATCCTTTAGGTATGTTCTACTATGACTATATTGACTTTAGTCTGACTGGGGTCGTAGCACCACTATACAACTTCTGTTTCAGTGGTGTGTATGGAGTAGCTTCAACGTTCACTATAACGAGTGTACTCAGCCCATTCATAATTTGGGGATTCATCTGTTTTATCCTAGCAGCAGCTCAAATCAGTGCAGCGAAGATCTATGAAATAAGTGGCCAAGGTCTTGCAATAGTTCTTATTCCGGTGCTAATCAATCTAGGACTCACGCTATTCTACTTTGGGGGTTCACTTCCACTCGTTATAACAGGTTATGGTTTCAGTCCGTTCAATTACTCAGAATTCGCTCAAATTAGCTATATGCTCCCGTTTGTGTCCATTGGGGTCCTAGTGAGGGCTATTGGAGTCAAGAGAAACAATCATGGATTATAAGCGAACGGATGCCTTGCTGAATCCTTCCTCGCGATAATCTCATCCACACTCTGTCGACCCTCTAGTGCACGACGGATAGCATGCCTTGTAGAGATGAAGTTGTTAATGTGAACACGTGTTGGATTGACTGCACTTGGGTGAACAAACGCATTCACTGCAATCACCAAGTCAGGGATCAGTTCCTCGGGGATGATTGTGTCAGTGATTGTTCTCCTTACAGCATCAGCCACAGCACGTTGAGCTACCTCATAGACCATTTTTTTGTGCTGCTCAGATGTTATTGTGACAGTAGGTGCAAACACAGTAGTCATCTCAAGATCCTTGATGATGTTTGATGGATGAGTGTCCTCAGTGACCTTACCAACGTTATTCAGAGCAGTTTGCATTGGTCCATCCCGGAGCCCCATGATGAGGTCGACATGAGCAATATCAGTGCCACCACCAAAGAGAGCCTCACCATGCAACAATGTAAGGTTCTCGATAACATCAGGAACAATACCTACAGCCTTTGGATAGGTCTCAGACTCAATAGAGCGATTACCCATTTTGAATGTGACAATTCCACGAGGGATTAGTTGAAGATCCTCTAAGCAGATTCGAATCTCATCATGCATGTGGTACCCAAGAGCGTCTCCAATCTGAAGAGGTGGTCTTGCAAGACCAACTGGTACACCCATCATGTTGAGTGCGGCTTTCACAGCCAAACCACCGCCATGGTTGACGAAGATGCGGATAATCCTCTGAATGCTCCTCTGAATTATCAAAGCCTCTTTCAAATCACCAGTGGCAAGAGCGGCTTGCATCTTGATGTAACGATCTGGGAAGACATTCGCACTAGCTAAGATAGCCCCATCGCAACCTGAAGCAAGCGCCGGAAGAGCCACCTCATCGTGGCCTATGACCACTTGAAAGTTCTCTGGTTTTCTAACAAGTATAGTGGTAAGATTGATGAGATCACCACTTGAGTCTTTGAGTCCAACTATTCCATCTATCTCTCTCAACCCATCGATGAGAGTCCAATGTAATGGAACACCTGTAACCTGAGGAATATTGTATACAAAGATGGGAATGTCACTGTTATTTGCGACACGTTCAAAATGCTCATAGATTTCCTTGTCAGATGGTTTCAGGAAATATGGTGTAACGACAAGGGCTCCTGCTGCCCCAAACTCAGCTGCTCTATGTGTGAGTTTGATGACATCCCCCGTATAAGCAGCGCCGGTCCCAGCTAGAACAGGTACTCGGCCCTTGGCTGCTTCGCAAGCAATTCGGATAGCCTCAACTTTCTCTTCAAACCGCATACTGGTGAATTCCCCAGTTGTCCCACAGGGAACAATACCTGTCGCTCCATGTTTGATTACATATTCAATCAAACCGCGATACTGCTTCTCATTCACACCATTCTTATCGAAGGGAGTCACAAGTGCTGGGTAAACCCCTTTGAAACGATATTTCTCAGGCATTTAATTCACCTCCAGATTCCAGCAAGAGCACTCTCTACTGCTTGCTGTGTCGCAGAAGTTATTTCTCGACGGTCCTGTAGATTGAGATCGATATCCAATGCGAGGATTGCGACGTCTTCTTTCAACGATTTCTCAGGAATCTTTCCAGCCTCCAAGAAAGTGGCGATAGCCTTAGCTGCTCCAGATTGGACTGGACCATAGAACAAAGATGCCTGACGCATAGATTCTATCTTTTTTAGCGGTAGCATCAAGCTGCTTGGTCTGACAGCCAAGTTTGGTTCAAGAATGACTGTTAGAGCCTCATGCCCAATCTTTGGTGTTGTTAATAATTGAACAAATGCTTGTCCGATTAAACCTGTCTTAGGACCAGCAACTACTCCAACTGAAACAGTATCGTTAGCTGCACTGCTGGTCACTAAATCATCAGTCTTGCTTAATTTGATTCCCTGAGTATTGAGGAACTCAGAAATATGAACCTCTTTTTGGATTGAGGTGTGTTCTAGATTCTCAATCAATCCCATCTTCTCAAGTTCAATTCGAATCTCTTCCTTTATCTCAGGAGTGAGTGTGCCTCCAGTATTGAGTGGCATTCTAGACCGACCCGCCTTAATACCTAGCATCCGCAGAGCAGCCTTCACTGGAGGCGCAGCCCCATATTTCAGAACCATCCGGGCAAAGGTCTGAGTCTTCCGTTGGAGTTTAGCGGCTTCTTCAACATGACCATTCCGTGCTAACTTCATAATTTCAAGCCAAAGGTGAGGAATTACGTTAGCAGAAGCCATTATCGCAGCCTTTGAGCCTGCAACAACAGCTGAAAGGAAGTTCTCATCTGCACCAATTATAACCTCCATCTTACCATCGAGTTTTTGAATCAACTCAAGGATATACGGTACACTCCCACTGCTGTCCTTGATACCAACTATGTTGTCTAGCTCAGCAAGATCCTCTACCACGTTAGAGTTGAGAACTCCGAGTGTGCATTGTGGAATGTTATACATGAGAACTGGTAGATTGCCCTTTCGAGCCACCTCAGCATAGTGTTCGTAGTATCCCTTGTCACTTGGTCTGAGATAGTAAGGGGAAATGACCAGAGCAGCATCGCAGCCCAAATCAGCTGCATACTTGGTCAAGTCAACTGTTGCACGTGTACTGTGTTGACCAGTTCCAGCAATGATCGGAACTCGTCCATCCACAAACTCTAGGGTCAACTTCAGCATCTTCTTTCGTTCTTCAGTCCTCAAATATGAGAATTCACCGGTAGTACCAAGAGCGACAACTCCAGTCACACCTCTATCGATTGTGTAATCAATCACCTGTTTGTATCCATCTTCACTAATGTCACCATGGCGAGTGAAGGGAGTTACGAGAGCAGGCATTACTCCTTCTGGCTTGAATTTCCTCACGGAATCACCGAATTTCGGAGCTTTAGAGTGGGTATAAATGACCTTCGCTTCGAGAAAGAACGACAGAAGTCGCTATATGGTATTTTTGTGTTAGCGATTTCATGTCTGAGTATATTATCGCACTAACAACATGTCCTCCAGATATCGCCAATAAACTAGCCCGAACTTTAGTTGAGAGCGCGATTTGTGCCTGTGTCAATATCATCCCGGCAGTATCGAGTGTATACCATTGGAAAGATAAGATTGTGGAAGACAAGGAGTCAATACTACTGATTAAGACTACTTCTGGCCAGCAGGAAAGACTCTGGGAGGTAATCAAGAAAGAACATCCTTATGATGTTCCAGAGTATATTGTGTTGCCTATTAAGTGGGGTTCTCAAGACTATCTTGACTGGATATCAAAGAACATTAAGAGTCAATGACTATGCAATGTCAGCTCTACGAGCGGCATACCCGAGCGATTCATTGAAGTATTTACCTACCACTGCACAGATTGCAGGTCCAACAATGTAGTTGAGTTCACCAGGCATTAGCTCCTTTAGATTTGTCTTTGAAGTCAACTTGCCCTTTCTCTTTAAGATACCAATCTCCCGTTCAACTGCAGATTTTGCTTTGTCCCAAGACATCGGCTCTACACCTCGACCTTCACCAATGAGTCCTTCTTTAATCTCGAAGAGGCTTCTCATCATGAAGTATGAGAGATTGTCCATGTCATTAGCATCTTTCAGAAAATTGGTACCATGTTTTTCACATTTAGACGCTATTGACCCACATGCAGTACAGATTTTTCTTCCGCGACTAATCTTGATGTAGTAAGATAACAAGTTAGCACACTTGGTTGTATCACTTGGAGTCCACTCAAGTCCCTGTGTTCCAACACGGCTAATAGCCCGGAAAACAGTACGACCTTTATTGTGGAGGTACATTAGTACATCAATACCTTCTTTCTTCTCAGCAAGCCGCCGTTGTTCTTTCTGTTTAGTTTCAAAGGCAAATTCTTCTTTCGCCAATTTTTCAAGACGTTCCTGTTTCAGAAATCGTTGCATAATGTCAAACGCAATTGCGTAATTGTCAAATTCCAGACTAGACATGTCCAATGATTTCTCAATCACACCTTCAAACACAGGACTTGTGGAGCTTTCGAGGTCCTTCTCTGCGGCCATCATACCTTTACTAGATAAACGCGCATGCATCCAAGTGCAGATTGTCTTTGCATCTAGCTCAGGATAGAGAATCTTCATCTCATAGATTCTCATTGAGGTCAGGTCAATAAGAATCTCCTCTCGGAGGAATTGTAGTACCATATCAGTGTCTTCGTAGATACTCTTGAGTAGAGCTTTGATCCGGAGTAAATCCTGTTTGGATCGAATATAGGATTCCACAACCCTAGTGAGGTTCGTCAAAATGCCAATTGTGAAATGCCAGATAAGGTCAGACCTGAGGCTAAGAATGGTTTCCTCCTCAGTTCGCTGTTGACTGAAATCTTTAGCAGAAGAGATGCCGAGAGTGCTCAACGCACCGCTTTGAACCTGTTCTCGTGTTTTGAGCAGTCGAACAACTTCCTCTGGTGGTGGAACACGCATCTTCTCTTTCAGAGTTTCAAGAACTTCAACCTCAATACCATAGAGTTTTGAACGGTCCTTTGTGAACATATGAATGTCAATCTTATCGAGTTCAGAAGCGCGCATTCCTCGCGAACGCAACATCCCTTTAACAGGACCAGCAAGTGTCTTCTCAATCTTCTCAAGGGTCTTGAGAGACCGCTCAAGCATTTCAAGTTCTTCTTTACTGAGTTCAGGTTGTGAAGAGTCAGTGACAGTATCATCAGTCAAAGCCTTTAGACCCGGACCGATAATGGCTTGGTCAGTGACACCTTTCCTACGGAGCTGCGCCTTGATATCATCAACACTCACATTCAGGAAATTAGAAATGGTATCGAATGTGTAATTCGGATCTGCAACCAAAATCTCAGCAGCCTTTGTTGTGACAACGCGGCCCAACTTGGATTCATAGCCCTCTAGAGTTGTTGGAACATCGAATTCCGCTTTTAAAACTTCCAACATTGCTAGCCGGATCTCATGAGCATTCCTTAACCCTTTGAGCGTGTCGTGAGGTTTGCAGAATCTCTGAGTTATTGCAGTTGTAATTGAATTCCAACTTAGTATAGGTATTAATGAATCACTAAGGCGTCCTTTTGCATACTCTACGCGACCGAGGATCTTCTCAAGACCCATACGGAGAACGGTTGTTTCAGGAACTTCTGACGGGTGTTCTCGCAATAGTTCCTCTCTTAGTGATAGTGCACTTTCTTTCAGACCTGATGCTTTAACATAGAGCTCATCACGCCACTCCTGTCCCCAACCTGTAATCTCAAGGAGGAGGTCTATGTCGTGATTTGGGCTGTAATCAGGGGGTATCTGCTTCAATGCAGTTTGGATAAGATCCTTCACCTTGTCGTTCAAATCAGGGGTTGGACTAGAACCGCCCAACTCATCAGCAAAACGGATTGTCAACTCACTAGTAATCTTAGCAACATCGATTTCTTGACGTTGTTTCTCTGAGTAGAGTCGTCGAACCTCAAGCTCAAGCTGACGACGTTCCTCTTCACCTAACTCATCTTTCATCTCACTACTGGCACCGGGCTCTTCAGACGGAGATAGAAGGCGAACACCTTGATAGCTGTGTAGGTAGAATGCCGCAAAGAATGAAAATACATCTTCAAGTGGTTGGTTTTCCTTAAGTAATTCATGGAACAACTGGCGATCTCTAGTGCTTCGCATATGAGAGGCTAAGGCTTCTCTGAGTAGAATCTCTTTTCCAGCTTCACTCATTTGACGCGTCTTTAGTATCCAAGAGCTTGCCAACATACTCACCTCAAGAATGTGTTCCCGACTGACACAGTCAACTCCCCGGCACGGTGTTCAAACTTCACAAGATACAGTAATCCTTCTTCTTTGGGATCCCTTAGAAAAACGCGAGCTACTCTGGGTAATAACATACCCAATCCACGAACTTTCGAACCCATTAGATACTCAACAAATTCATCACCAATATCAAGTCCAATCATTGATGCAGCCCCAATTCCCTCAGCTTGTAATCGAAGAACTCGTTTCGCAAAAGTATCCTCCATATCCTTCTCTCTTTCACCTAAGTGATCAAGTTTGTTTTGAAGCAGATCACGAAGTTCAACATAGTATTTCAGAGAAGGATCTGGATCAGGTTTGGGAGGATGCGGCTTTTCCTCCTTAACTGGATATTGCACTCTGATTTCATGTAACTCGGTATCAATAGTCAAGGGTTTCACTGGTTCAGAGGGAGGGGGTGAAGGAGGAGATGAAACTGAGGGAGGTATGGTGGAGGCAGGTTCCTCAGCTATTGTAGCTTCTGCTGCTTTCGCTGCAGCTTGATCAGCCTTGTACCTCTCAAGTTCATCCATGTATTGTTTCAAGGCAATCTCATATTGTTCCATTTTTGCCTCGTATTGCCGCTGCTTCTGTGCGAGTAATTCCTCACGCTCTGCATTGTGAGTGCGAATTTCATCATTCTCTCTATCTATGGCTTGGCATTCATTCTCCCAAACTTGTACACGCGCTAAGTACACCTGTTCTCTTTGATCAGCCTCATATTTCGCACGATCGACCATTGCACGTGGAGTTACTGTTTCGCCCACAATTTCATGAATCGAATTTAAGAGTGTAAGAAGTGCTTGTGGTTGGGTCATCGAATCATCCATCGCGGAATTGAAACTTTCAACCCATTCCATCGCTTCCTTTCTCCACTCGTCGGGTCTTTCACTAGCTCCTTCAACAGCAGCTTTTAGTTCAGAAACTAGATCTGTCTGTTCAGACAACATCATGTCGATTATTTTTCGTACAAGTTGTTTTGAAAGAAGAGTATTGGCGACATCGGGAATGACATCTGAAACAAGATCCTGAAACTCATCAAGAAGTGATATCAATGCTCGGCCATGCTCTGTCAGTTCCTCGGATTCTTGAACTGAATATTGCTGAATAATCTCTTTTCGAGCTATCTCAGCTACATTCTCAAATCCTATCAAATTCCATACATCAATTGTTTTGAAGGACTCAATTAATTTGCGAGTTATAACATCCATGAGTTGCTTGAAATCGCCATACTGTCCACCCTCAAATGCCTCCTTAGAGAATGCTGCATTAAGCTGAGATTGAATCTCAGCATAGAACAAGTCAAACAGAGTGAGGTCTGTCGAGCTTAGTTCATGTTGAAGAGTTTCTTTCTTGAAATCTTGAAGTGCTGTGAAGAAAGCTTTCCGCGCAGCATTTGTTACTAGATATTGGTTCAATTCATTCGAGAAGTATTGTGAAACCCGCTTGGCATAAGCAATTGCATACCTCATTGTACCCTTGAGTTCCCATGCGCGTATCTCACCAGAACCAACGAATTCCCTTGAAACGGAATTCATGATTCGATCCACAATCTCTATTGCTAAATTATTCTTAGTACCCGAGGAGACCTCACTATGTGAAGAAATTGCAGCAGATAAGGCACTCTTATGACCTTCAATAGTGAATGATTGTCCTGAGCTGAGATGATCTTCAACAATATGCTCCAAAGCATTGACAGAGTCCCTAAGTATCTTCACAAACTCATCAATCCGAGGTCTTAAGGAGTCAATATCTGTAAGAGTCACCTCACTCTGTCCAAGAAAGTTTCTCAATGCATTGACAGTACCTTCAACAATCTCAGATTCCTCAACAGCATATGCATAGTAATTCAGTTCATTGAGAAGTCTTTGTCCAGTTTCTGGAATGACCCTTGTGAGCATCTCAATGGCACTTGGAGTCAAGATTCGCCTCATGAAATGAGCAACAAGTTTCTCATCTGATTCGGTTGGAAGTTTGAACTCCAAACTTTGACGACCTAGTATCTTCATCCCTGGTGGTTGAAGTGTAAAATCATCAGCAACTATCATCTTGGCTATCATATCGACATCCACGTGATCAGGCTTTACCTGGAGGGAGTCCCAAGAACCTTGGAACCGACGATCCAGCATGTCTACAAACAGCACACTGTTCAAGCGATCAGCAAACTTGCCTAAGACTGAAAGCCCTTCCATCTCGTAGTTCAATTCGTTATTAATCACAGCACTCTCAATGTCAGCAATCTTCTTTGATAGGACCTTCATGTAGTCATCAATCTTGAAAGGATCAACAACACCCTTCTCCCAACTCAAGACACAGACGTGAGTTCCAACTCCTCCCTCTATCCCACCAGCTACGACAAGTTGTTCAGGTAAGATATCGGGTCCAGGACGTCTATCGAGATCCCATTCTATTGAAAGCAATTCTAAGCCCTCCGATGACATCAGAGTATCACGAATGTTGAAAATCAAGGGAACAATGTTCATAGAGACAGTTTCTGAATGCTGTTCCAACATACTACCGACGCCAATAGCACTTCCAATTGGGTAACCAAGACCTGTTGATGACCCTAAGACTGAAGCTGAAGCCATCCGAATGGCCTCCACTGTGCTTGGTGCAAGTTCATCTCTTTGACCAGACATAGTAAGATGCTCCTTGATGAACGTATATCTCAATAAATATGTGAAAACAATAGCGGCATCTTTTGAATCTAGCTCGGGCAGCTATCTTATGCGACTCCAGACTCCATTTCCAAGGTTTCTTACTAATCCTGCTTCCCTCAAGCCTTCTAAAACAACATGGATAGTTGTTGTGAGAAGTGCACCATAACTTTTCGGAATTGGAACACTTCGTGTCTGTGTTATGTCAAACACAAATTGTTCAAGATCAGCCTCATCTCTAGCCCCTAACAAGGTGAGTAATGTGTCTTGAAAGTGAACTACACCATCCTTCACTTCTTCAAACTGAAGCTTCGCATCAGCAAACAGATGCGGTGTATCATGAGCAGGAAGAATATAGTCAGCCCCGAGTTTGGAGAGGATTGCCAGAGCTGCCAGTTTTGCTACAATACTGCCAGTTTTATCAACATAGAATTTGCGAGGGTCATTCGGAAAATTGTTCACTTCGTCTCCTGAAAATAGAGCCTTTCGTTCCTCATCATAGAAGACACAATGACCTGCTGAGTGTCCACCTGTGTGAATCACTCTAATGGTGCTGTTTCCAACTGAGATATTCTCTCCGTGACTAAGTAATCCATCCGCTTCTATTCCTCTATAATTGACCCTGAGAGGACCTTTATCCAACTTCATTGAAAATCGTTCAGCACGGTCCATTATAAGGCGTTCATTGAGAAATTTGGCTGGCTTCTCGAGGAGTTCCAAGTCATCCTTGTGAATCATTACTGGAGCATTCGTGGTCTTCTTTAGGCGACTTGCACCTGCAGAATGGTCAGGATGGCCGTGTGTACAAAGAATACCTACAATGTCAGTCTTTGGACTAAGACCTAACTTCTTTATAGTCTTCTCAATTCCATCGCCGGGATCTCCAGCTGTTCCAGGGTCGATTACTAAAACCTCATTTTCGTCTACAATGAGGTAACTTGCTATAAATCCAAATTCACCAGCGAATTTACCTCTCACAGCATGAATTCCGGGAATAATCTCAGTTGATGCCATTGGTCTAGTTGTTGGGTTCTCTCTAACACTTATGATAATATCGTCTATGTGTAAACATGAATAACAAGTACTAAATCAAACGACTTTATGTGAAAGCTCCTCCGAGGTCGCTTAATGAAAGGGGTATATACACTTATCATCGAAGTGAAGCAACCAGTCAAGGTTGAGATAAAATCACTTGGAGAGGTGGTATTCGAGTCTGGGTCGTGGGTTTATGTAGGTTCAGCAATGGGGGACAGTTCAACCAGTCTTGAACATCGAATACGTAGACATTTCCGTATTGAGAAGACCATCTATTGGCACATCGACTATCTCCTTGATGCAGATACACATCTCTTGGAAGCGATATGGGCAGAAAGTATGAAGCCTGTAGAATGCGATATTGCCCAATCACTCGAAAATCATGAGAAATATTCTCCAGGACCAAGAGGTTTCGGATCATCTGATTGCAAAAAGAATTGTGTCGCACATATCTTCCATTACAATGGTGATACCCCGATTCAAGATAGTATTATCCAGGTCTTTCGTAATTTATGGCTTCAACCTTTCAAGACAGAGGATGGACTTTTGTGATATGAAATTCCTTAGCAGCAAGTATTAAATGTCCCCATAATCCAAGGGTCATACTAAGGAGGAACCCTAGAGTGCCAGATTGGAGGAGTATCTTTCAAGAACTCAAAACAACAGGTCAAACATTCACTGTATATTTACGATATCAACAGAAAGACACACTTGCGAAGGTACCAAATGTCAAAGTCCAAGAAGTGTACGATGATCACGTGAGATTGGAAAATCCCAGCGGATACGGAGTTCTTGGATACGAAGATATTCTCTATGTATCAATACCCAGACAATCAACAATAAGACCTATGCAATAAGGTACTAGAGTTAGCACCTACGGCTAAGGTTTAATTGGCTAAATCGGGGTTCTTACATAATATACCACAATATCAGCTGGTGTCAATTGCAGTGTCATCACTAGTATATATCCCAATTGAAAACGAACGTGTGCTTAGTCAACATTCGGAGTATATCGTGACTAACTATCGGTGGATTCAGTTCGATAGAGGTTCACGATCTAGTGCAAGTCTGCCTCTACACATGGTCAAAGAATACAAGCTAACAACTAATTCTGCGATGTGTAAAGTTGTTAATGGAATTGTCAACCTAGTGGGAGCAATGCCAAGAAGAGAGGAACTTCGAGCAGCCCTTGGGCTTCGCGAGTACGATGAACTTCGTGCTGGTCAGCAGAGGAAAATCTGCGAGGTGAGTGGTGTACCATTCGTTCATCCAGACCATCCCTATAATCGATGGATTTCTATTGGATTCCATAGACCATTTTCCAGACACTTCTATCAGACCTTTGCATGGTTGAAAGGCGAAGAGGTCTTCACCTATCATCCAAACAGCTTCATTCTCACAAATTATCGTTTGTATCAGTACGATTCCAGAGCCAAAAAGATGTTCATCTTTCCACTTTATATGATAGAGACATTTGAAGCCAGAAGGAACGAACTCAAACTGAAAGCAACCTCAGGCAATTTCAAGATAAGAGGGATAGTCCCGAGACAAGACCACCTTCTCAGTGTCTGGCAAACTAGAGCATGGAGTTCTATATCAAAAGAGCATCTTGATTGGTTGGTCAGACCTTTCAGCTACATCACACCACACCATCCGCTTTCACAATATTCTGTCAGCGATTCTGCGACTGTGACTCCAACCCCGATGGCTCAGGAAACTACTCAAGAGATGCAGGTAGCAGCGGGAAGTGGGGGAGCTGGAACTGTCTTTGTTAAACCGGTGATTAAAGACAAGTGTATGAACTGCTCTGCTCCAATGTCTTGGGAGCAAATCGATTGGGTTGGACCTGATCAGTACGCGTGCCCTGCGTGTGGTCATCCTCATCGGGTCGATTATGTAAGGATGTGAATCTCGTTAGGAGTGGGCTTTGGTCCACTCCAATGAGAGTCTTTTGATTGTTTTTTCCGTTGGCAGACCGGTTTCTAAGTCCCAGCCTCTAAGTCTATAGTAATCATCAAGCATTGGGTCAAGATTGACTGTCTGTCCCTTTCCTGGACCCTCAGGCATAGGATCCTTTGTAAATCTGTCAGGTAGAGTGTCGTCTTTTCGAGTAATTCCCTCACGAGCATTGAAAAGTCGTTTCAGAGTGACTTGGCGTTCAGCAATTTCTATCAGGTTCTTCACCTTGCCAAAATGCTTCACACCTGTTGCTAATGGAAGCATCTCCGCAAAGTCTTCCATCCAGAATATAGGGGGCCATGAAACTGAATACCAGCATACAATCAATGTATCTCTGATACAATACGAATTCTCACTTTCAAAAACAGCAGTTGCTTTGTATTTCTCAGTATAGGGATCGATAATCTCAGGTAGCTTATCTGCACCCCAACGCTTTGCAGCAACATCTTCATAGCCTAATTGGTCTACCACAACAAGACTCCGGAGATGATCAGCACCACGCGCAGCTGTTGCGTGGCCAAGTCCAATGCTCCGGTGCGTACGACCATCCTGACCAGAAACCTCCATACCTTTGACATGGATTGCATACTTCTCTGACCCTTTTCCGATTGATTTTGAAGCTCTCTTACTTCCCTCAGCCAGAAGGTCTCCGAATTCTTCACGTTCAGCAATCATCTCTAGTAGACGGATTATTTGCTCTGAATCGCCCCACTCTAGTTTAAGACCCTTAGTGTCTTTTTCTGTTATAAGACCGTTCTCAAAAGCTTCGATTGCAAACCCAATTGTTGCACCAGCTGATATAATATCCATACCGTATCTGTTGCAAATTTGGTTAGCCTTCAAAGCTGTAGCATAATCATCAATTCCTAGTGAACTCCCAAATGCCATCAATCCCTCGTACTCGGGACCTTCTTCTAACGTTCCAGCAAATGGACCTGTACGGACGTAATTCACTTTCTTGCATCCAAGACTGCAGCCAAAACAAGCTCTGTCAGAAATTGTGAATCTCGGTCTAATGTAATCCCCGGTGAGTTTTTCATATCCAGAAAAGACACCTGTACGATGGTTATAGGTCGGTAACTCACCTATCTCCTGTTTGACTGCTGTCAAAACCCAAGTACCCCATTTTCCCATCTCCTTTGCCTGAGGGTTCGTCCGCACACGTGTATGAGCCTTTTTTGCCAAGTCGAAGAAAGCTTCATGATCATAGACATCAACACCACCATGACCTCTGATTGCAATTGCCTTCACATTCTTTGAGCCTAGAACAGCACCCATTCCTGTACGCCCAGCAGCTCGAGCATGGTTGACCATCACTGAAGCAAAACGAACCAGTCTTTCTCCGGCAGGACCAATAGCTGCAACTTGGGTGTCTGGATCATGATGGTCTTTCTTGATGTTGATTGTAGTAAGGTCAGTGGTTGTCCCCCAGTGGTCTGATGCGTCACACAGCTCAATGTAATCATCCTCAATGTGAATGTAAACGGGACACTCGGCTTTCCCTTCAACCACTAGCATATCATATCCAGCATACTTAAGCTCAGGACCGAGGAAACCTCCAACATGACTTTCCCCCCAAATCCCAGTCAGAGGTGCTTTAGAGATAAATACAGTACGTCCACTCATAGGCCACATTGTACCAGTGATTGGACCTGTTCCGACTATCAGTTTGTTTTGTTCACTGAGTGGTTTAGTACGAGCGGGTACTTCTTCAAAGAGTAGCTTGACACCAAACCCATCTCCACCTATGTAATCCTTTATCCAGTCCTTTGGCAGAGGATCCACTTTGAACTCATTATCTGTCAAATTGACTCTAAGGATTTTTCCTTTGTAACCACCAGCAGTCACTTTATTCAGCTCCGCTGGAATCCTGAGCAGTTCGTTCAATCTCTCGTAGATAACTCGAGATTTTGCTATGCCTATCAATTGATGGTGCAACAGCAACGTCGGAGTATGTGATAGCTCCAGTAGGACACGCTTTCGCACACTCAGGATCTCCACCACAATGGTCGCACTTGATTATCCTCATTTTTGCTGTATCAAGTAAAATGACACCGTTCACACAGGCACCAACGCAGGACTTACAAAGGATGCATTTTTCTTCATCGAGAAAGGTCATCTTCGTAATTGGGTCTCTGCGAATTGCATAGACGGGACAAATATCAACGCAAGGAGCAGTTTCACATGGACCACATACATTCGGCATATCGATTCCAAGATCATCATACTTGACAATTTTCAGTCTCGCAAGACTTGGCTGAAATCGACCTTCATTCTTTGCAGTACATGCAAGTTCACATATTCGACAACCAGTGCATTTTGTGAAATCAACTACTAGATGTGATGGCAGTGGAACCACCTCGATGTCTTGTCATTCTAGCAATTCCACACTAAAATGCTTCGGACTATCTATACGGTTTATTAGGAGTGG